>CAZREZ010000091.1:0-9573 GCA_964599115.1 uncultured Bacteroidales bacterium | reverse complement strand
TGCTGCTTTTATTTTTTATTTTAAATCTTCAAAATAATCTTTATTCTCAAACTTTTCCTGACAATCAATTTTATAAACATATGGAAGGTAATATTAATATAAATATAAAAATTATTGCCGACCTTTCAAGCATCAACAGAAATATACAAGGATTTTATTATTACTATTTTAATGAAAATAAAGATAATAACTATTTTATCTATTACGGACAGACTATACCTTTAAAAGGAATAATTAACGAAAATGGAGATATAGAGATTGCTGAATTCGATGGTAAAGGCTCAATATTTAAAGGGAATTTTACAAACAAGAACAAGATTGAAGGCAACTGGAAAAAATCAAAAATAGACAAAAAATTAAGTTTTGAATTAATAGAAAAATATCCGGAAGGAACAATGCAATTTAAAGTTTATTATTTAAAATCGGAATGCCGCCTTGTAGAAGATAAAAATTCACCTGTCGCAAGTTTGGAATTAGCCCTGTTTGATCCAAATAATTATCCCGACAAAAATATTTCCGATTCTGTAAAAAATATTATTACCAAAAACTTTTTCGGAAAAAACTTCCTGCAAACACATCCTGATTCGATGTTAATAAAAAAAGAAGAACAATATTTTAAACTTTATAAAAAATCAAATCAGGATATTTATGACGGTGGCAACTCATTCAACTGGGAAAAGATAAAACAAATGAACATAATGTATAATCAGGATTTTATTCTTTCGCTCGAATACCAGGATTATGGTTATACAGGAGGTGCTCACGGAATTGAAGTTAATAAATTTAATGTAATTGACCTGAAAAATGGCAATATAATTACTATTGATGATATTTTTGAAGATGGCTACAAACAAAAGCTAACCAAAATAATGAACCAAAAATTAAGGGAATTATATTTAATTAAACCTGAAGATAATCTTAAAGATGCTGGTTTTTTTGTTGATGAAGTTGAACCAAACAACAACTTTTATATCAACAAAGACGGCATAGGATTTTATTACAATAGTTATGAAATAGCTCCTTATTCAAACGGACATACCGATATTTTTATTTCGTTTGAAGATGTTGAAGATATACTAAAAAACGTTGGTGCAATTAAAAGAATAACTATTGTTAATTAAATTTTATTTCTTTTTTATCATCAGATTAAATATTATTTTATTATTGTATCAAATTTGATTATACAGATTAATTAATTTTGTAACAGTCAGTTTTATTTAAAAAAATAAATGGAAACCGTTTATTTAGTTTTAGTTATAGTTTTGTTTATTCTTGCCATCTCCGATCTTATTGTAGGAGTAAGCAATGATGCTGTAAACTTTTTGAATTCTGCAATTGGTTCAAGAGCTGCGCCATTTAAAGTAATAATGATAATAGCTGCACTCGGTGTACTTTTTGGTGCAACATTTTCAAGCGGTATGATGGAAGTGGCAAGGAAAGGGATTTTCCACCCCGAATATTTCTACTTCTCTGAAATCATAATCATTTTCCTTGCTGTAATGATAACCGATGTTATACTTCTTGATATGTTTAACACTTTCGGACTGCCAACTTCCACTACCGTTTCAATAGTTTTTGAATTACTCGGGGCAGCAGTTGCCATGTCAATTATCAAGATTGCATCCTCACCGGAAACAGCAAAAGACATCGGAGAATTAATAAATACAGGCAAAGCACTGGCAATTATTATTGGAATATTACTGTCGATTGTAGTTGCATTTTCTATTGGAGCAATTGTTCAATATATTACAAGAATTGTTTTTTCATTTGACTATAAAAAAAGTTTAAAATACTTTGGTGCTATCTGGGGTGGAATTGCAATTACTGCAATAACATATTTTATCCTGATAAAAGGAGCAAAAGGAACTTCATTTATGTCGGACGAAATAAAACTGTTAATAAAAGAAAACACACCTTTAATCTTAGGTGTGAGTTTTATAGCATGGACTATTTTACTTCAATTATTAAACTGGATTATTAAACTTAATGTTTTAAAACTTATCGTTTTAGTTGGAACTTTTGCTTTGGCTATGGCTTTTGCAGGTAATGATCTGGTAAATTTTATTGGTGTCCCGTTAGCCGGTTATGAATCATTTAAATCTTTCATTGCTTCACCAGGAGCAGATCCTGATGCATTTAATATGATTGCATTAGCAGGCAAAGTAAAAACTCCTACTCTATTTTTAATAATAGCCGGATTAATAATGGTAGTAACATTATGGGTGTCTCGCAAGGCAAGAAAAGTAGTAAAAACCACTCTTGATCTTAGCCGCCAGGATGAAGGAAATGAACGATTTGGTTCTACAAAAATCTCAAGATCACTGGTTAGAAGCTCAATAAATTTTGGCAATGCTATAAATTTCTTCATCCCTAAAAGAATTCATGATGGAATAGCCAGAAAATTTGACCAGTCAAAAATACCCCAAATTACAGAAAAAGATGCTCCTTCCTTTGACCTGCTGCGAGCATCGGTAAACCTTGTGGTTGCAAGTATAATCATTTCATTTGCTACTTCTTTAAGGCTTCCGTTATCAACAACTTATGTAACATTTATGGTGGCAATGGGAACATCATTATCTGATAAAGCATGGGGCCGCGAAAGCGCTGTTTATCGTATAACCGGAGTGTTATCTGTTATTGGAGGATGGTTCTTTACTGCACTATCGGCTTTTACAGTTGCTTTTTTAATTGTTTATATCATTCACTGGGGCAATTATATCTCAATAGGTATTTTATTAATTATTGCATTAACTCTAATTATTAAAACTCATGCTTTTCATAAAAAAAGAGAAAAGAAAAACGAAGAATATAAAACTACTACAGATGAAATAAACAGTAAGAATATTTTTGAAAAATGTACGTCAAATGTTGCGAATACTTTAAATAAAGCAATAGAATTATACAACGAAACCATTCAGGCTTTGGTCAAAGAAGATCTCAAAAAACTTAAAAGTATCAATAAGGAAATAAAAGAAATAAATAAAAAAGCCAAACACCTGAAAGATAATATTAGTATTACAATTTCACAATTACAGGATGATTCTATTGAAACAGGGCATTATTATGTTCAGGTACTTGACTATCTTCGCGAAATTGCCCATTGTATAACATTTATTATACAACCGAGTTTTGAGCATATAAATAATAATCATAAAGGATTGATAAATATTCAGGTTGAAGAATTAAATAAAATCAGAAACCAATTAAATGAATTTTTTAATACTATTCAGGATATAATTCAAAAAAATAAATTTACAGAGATTAATCACATAATTGATAAACAACAGGAAATACTAAATATTATTGAAGAATTCCGTAAAACACAAATTAAAAGGATAAAACACAAAGAAACAGGAACCAAAAACAGCCTGTTGTATCTGGGAATATTATCAGAAACAAAAAATCTATTACTCAATACAATCAACCTGCTGAAGGCACAACGTGATTTTTTGATATTTCAGAACAAAAAAATAAGATAGAAGACAAAAGTTGCTTGATAAAAGTACATAACTTAGCGTATCGAAGCTACTAGCAAATTAGCTTAAGTGATAGTTAATAAAAAGTAAGCAATCCCATACGGACTCCCTTAAGTCGCCGGCAGTCGGCGATTAACAGGCTGAAGACTTGGGACTGAAGTCTGATTATGAAAATACCTAAACTAATTTCGGGCGGACAGACCGGAGTTGACAGGGCAGCACTTGATTTTGCCTTAGCTCATAAGATAGAATGCGGAGGCTGGTGTCCAAAAGGCAGGATAGCTGAACATGGAATAATACCGCTAAAATATCCACTTACAGAAACATCAGGCTCAGATTATCGGGAAAGGACAAATCTTAATGTAAAAGACAGCGACGGAACACTTATATTTTTTAATGGCTATATGGACAAAGGAACAAAACTCACAATGAATACTGCCGATAATTTAAAAAAGCCCTGTTTTATTTACGACTTCTCAAAAAAACCGGAAAAAGGAAAATTATTACACTGGCTATCTGAAAACAAAATTAAAACCTTAAATATTGCCGGACCAAGAGAAAGTAACTCGGTGGGGATATATGGATTGGTTTATGATGTGCTTAAAAAAATCTTTTAGTATTGGTGAAAGATAATTTTTACTAATTTTGTATTTTCATTTTTTACCAAACTTAGTATTACTTGTAATGATAAAAATTGGAGAACATCCACTTACATTAGATGATTTCAATAACATATTATACAATAAAGAAAAGATAAAGATTGATGCGAAAGCACTGAAAAAAGTTCAAAGCAACTTTAATTTTCTTGATAAATATTGTAAAGGTAAGGTTATATATGGAATCAATACAGGATTGGGTCCTATGGCACAATACAGAATTGATGAAAAAGACTGTACTCAATTACAATATAATGCAATAAGAAGTCATTCATCCGGTACAGGAAATCCTATCCCTGATATTTATGTTAAATCGGCTATGATAGTCAGATTAAATAACTTTCTTAAGGGTTATTCAGGCATACATCCCGAAGTTGTTGAATTATTAAAAAATTTAATTAATAAAGATATTTATCCTCTAATTCCTGAGCATGGCGGAGTTGGTGCAAGCGGCGATTTAGTACAATTAGCACATCTTGCCCTTGTATTAATAGGCGAAGGTGAAGTTTCTTATCATGGAAAATTTCTTCCGACAAAAACAGTGTTTGCCCAAAATAATATTCATCCTATTAAAATGCACTTACGAGAAGGACTATCGCTTATAAACGGCACTTCTGTGATGACAGGAATTGGATTGATTAATTCTATTATGGCAAAAAATCTTCTAAATTGGGCTATACTAACTTCAGCCATGATAAATGAAATTGTAGGTTCTTTCGATGACCATTTCTCAAAAGAACTAAATAATGTAAAATTACACGAAGGGCAAATTAAGGTTTCCGAAATTATCCGAATAATCCTAAAAAACAGTAAATTAATCCGAAAAAGAGAAGATCACTTTTTTAATAATCATATTAAGGGTTATTTATTGAAAGAAAAAGTGCAGGAATATTACTCGCTTCGCTGCGTTCCGCAAATACTTGGACCTGTTTATAGTACTATTGAAAACACTGAGAAAGTTCTTATAAATGAAGTAAACTCTGTTAGCGATAATCCTATTATTGATAGTGAGAATAACAATGTATATCATGGTGGTAACTTTCATGGAGATTATGTGTCGCTTGAAATGGACAAGTTAAAAATCGCTGTTACCAAATTATCAATGTTATGCGAGCGACAATTAAATTATCTTTTAAACGACAAACTAAATAACAAACTGCCACCTTTTATTAATCTCGGAAAATTGGGACTGAACTTTGGCATGCAGGGAATTCAATTTACAGCTACTTCAACCGTTGCCGAAAATCAAACACTATCATTTCCTATGTATGTTCACAGTATTCCTAACAATAATGATAATCAGGATATTGTTAGTATGGGAACTAATGCCTCTCTTATTACAAAACAAATAATTGAAAACTCATATCAGGTAATTGCCATTGAACTTATTGCAATTCTTCAGGCAATAGATTACTTAAAGATTGAAGATAAATTATCAGGATATTCAAAAACTGCTTTTACTAATTTACGAAAAATCATACCTAAATTTAAAGAAGATTCTCCGAGATATAAGGATATTCAAAATGTTAAAAATTTTTTAATGGAATATAAATTAGAATTTTAATGTATTCAAATTTATAAAAGAATAAATCAAGATGAAATACGCTCTAATTACAGGTGGTTCAAGAGGAATTGGCAGAGCCATTAGCGTGAAGTTCTCAGAAATGGGTTATTATGTATTGATAAATTTCCTTTCAAATATTAAAGAAGCCAAAACTACACTCGGATTAATAAATGATGCCGGAGGTTCGGGCGAGCTGATGCAATTTGATGTTTCAAAGCAGGATGAAGTTGAGAGAGTATTGGAAAAATGGAAAAAACAACATGAAGAGCAATATATTGAAGTTCTGATAAATAATGCCGGAATACGAAAAGATATGTTATTAATGTGGATGGAAAATGAACACTGGTTTGATGTTCTGAACACTAATCTTAACGGTTTCTTTTTTGTTACCAGAATGTTGTTAAAAGATATGCTGGTAAAGAAATATGGCAGAATTGTTAATATAGTTTCTTTATCAGGCATAAAAGGTTTACCAGGACAAATAAATTATTCGGCAGCTAAGGGAGGAATTATTGCTGCAACAAAAGCATTGGCACAGGAAATCGGAAAAAAGAAAGTAACGGTTAATGCTGTTGCTCCGGGTTTTATTAAAACAGATATGACAAAAGATTTAAACGAAAAAGAGTTAAAGAAACTGATCCCGCTAAACAGGTTCGGAAACCCCGAAGAAGTTGCAGAAGTAGTTGCATTTCTGGCTTCTGAGAAATCGTCTTATGTTACAGGTGAAGTAGTTTCGGTTAATGGGGGATTATATACTTAATATAAATAAAGAAAAATATTATAACTTTGTAAAAAGCAAAATTCAAAATATTCATGAACAGAGTAGTTATTACAGGTATCGGAATTTATTCTACTATCGGGAAAAATCTTGATGAAGTTAAAGAATCCTTATATAACGGAAAATCAGGGATTATTCTCGATCAGGAAAGAAAAGAATATGGATACAGGTCGGGGCTGACAGGTAAGCTTGAACGACCAAAACTTAAGGGTTTGATTGACCGACGGTCACGGGTGGGTATGGCAGAACAAGGCGAATATGCTTATATGGCTACTGTGGAAGCATTAAAAAATGCAGAAATTGAACAAGAACGTTTAGACAAAAATGATTTTGGGATTATTTACGGAAATGACAGTTCAACAATACCTGTAATTAAAGCTGTGGATATTATTAGAGAAAAAAGAGATACGATTCTTGTCGGTTCAGGTTCTGTTTTTCAATCAATGAACTCAACCGTTACAATGAATTTAGCTGTAATTTTCAAATTGAAAGGAGTTAATTTTACGCTTAGCGGTGCTTGTGCAAGCGGTTCGCATTCTATAGGGATGGGATATTTTTTAATTAAGCATGGCTATCAGAAAAATATTATTTGCGGTGGTGCCCAGGAAGTTAACATTTTTTCTGTTGGTAGCTTTGATGCTTTGGGAGCTTTTTCAATAAGAGAATCTGAACCGACAAAAGCATCACGACCGTTTGACAGAGACAGGGATGGTTTGGTACCGAGCGGTGGTGCAGCTACTGTAATACTTGAAAGTTATGATTCTGCAATTAAAAGAGGTGCTCCGATTTTAGCAGAAGTTATTGGTTATGGTTTCTCATCCGATGGAAGTCATATTTCTGTCCCAAATGTTGACGGTCCTAAACGTGCTATTGAAATGTCGTTAAAAAATGCTAATATCAGCCCTAAAGATATTGATTATATTAATGCACATGCAACATCTACTCCGGTAGGCGATGCAAATGAAGCAAAAGCTATTTATAAAATTTTTAATAATCACAAGCCGTTTGTAAGTTCAACAAAATCTATGACCGGGCATGAAATGTGGATGGCAGGTTCAAGTGAAATAGTTTATTCAATCCTGATGATGAAAAACTCATTTATTGCTCCTAATATCAATTTTGAAAATCCTGATGAATATTCTCAAAATCTAAATATTATTAATAAAACAGTTAATAAAGATATTAATATTTTCTTGTCAAATTCATTTGGTTTCGGTGGGACAAATTCTTCGCTCATTATAAAAAAATATTTTAAATAATTATAAGTTTTATGAATAAATATATTTAATTTTGCTGAATAATTCCTTATTAAGAAAAATCATGGAAAAAGAAAAAATTGTAACGATAATTGATGATTTTCTAATTGATGAACTTGAAATAGAAGAAGAACTTAATCCTGATGCAAAATTAAAGGATGACCTTGGAATTGAAAGTCTTGATTTTGTTGATATTGCCGTTGTTATTGAAAAAGAATTCGGGTTTAAAGTTAAAAACGAAGAAATGGCTGATGTAAAAACATTACAACACCTTTACGATTATATTTATGATTATTTAAACAAACCTAAATAATTTAACCGTGTCATCATGGAAAGGAAAAACGCGCGGAGGACTGCTCGGCTATAAGTTTTTTATTTCAATCTTAAAATATTCCGGACTAAGTGTCGCTTATTTCTTTTTAAGATTTGTTGTTATATATTTTTTTTTATTTTCCCCTAAATCTTTTCGCTTTTCACTTTTTTATTTCAATAAAATTTTACATTATAATTTTTTTAATTCTTTTATTAAGATATATAAAAGCTATTTTGTTTTCGGACAAGTACTTCTTGATAAAATAGCAATATTAGCAGGGTTTAAGACCAACTTCACTTATGATTTTGACGGAGAGAACCATCTAAAAAAAATGGTAACCGGCAATACAGGCGGTTTACTTATCAGTGCCCATGTTGGCAACTTTGAAATAGCCGGTTTTCTACTGAAACGATTGAACACTAAGATAAATATTGTAATGTATGATGCCGAGCATACACGAATAAAAGATTTACTCTCGAATATTCTAAATAACCAAAATGTAAATATCATTGTTATTAAAAATGATTATTCACATATTTTTGAGATAAATAAAGCATTAAATAATAAAGAATTGGTTTGTATTCACGGCGACAGATTTGTGCAGGGAAGTAAAACATTAAGTTGTGATTTTCTTGGTAAAAAAGCTCTTTTCCCTACAGGGCCATTTTATCTTTCAATGAAATTTAATGTGCCTGTTTCATTTGTCTTTGCTATGAAGGACACTAAATCACACTATCATTTTTATGCTACACCTGCCACAAAATATGAATATCCACAAAATTTGGAAAAACGAAATGATGTTTTAGAAAAAATCATAAAACAATATATTACTGAATTGGAAAAGATAGTTTACAAGTATCCTGAACAATGGTTTAATTATTATGATTTTTGGGGGAAAGATTTGAACAAAGTTTGAGGTTTGATTTATTATAATAATAAGAGTTATTTACAGATTACATTTTTCTTGCATTTTTAACATATAATTAATAGATTTGTAGCTTAATAATATATTATACAGTCTAAAACAAAAAGAATAAAAACTTAAAAATAGGAGATTTTGCAATGAAAAATTTTAAAAATTCAATCACAGTTTACATTATTGTTCTTGCTGTGCCCTTTTTAACACAATTCTGTTCAATAAACCAAACCAAAGAAACCAACTATAATAATTTAAGTATTGAATCTTCTCAAAAACTTCTTAAAGAAATCAAGGGATTGGGTCCTGACTTATTAATGAATGTTGATAGTTACGATATTCTTCTTAATGAACTTAAAAAATACAAAGACGAAGGTATTGTTATCAATTCTTTAGATGGCATTACTATTGAAGCCAACAGGAATTATCTAAAAATGTTGGGATATACTCCTGAAGAAATTAAGTCCATTACTTATCAGGAACTCACACCTTCAAAATGGCACTCAATGGAAGATGAACTTTTTAGGAAAGTTATGAAAACAGGCTACTCAGGTGTGTACGAAAAGGAATACATTAGAAAAGACGGAACCGTATTTCCAATCCGTATACAATCG
>CAZREZ010000090.1:0-9589 GCA_964599115.1 uncultured Bacteroidales bacterium | reverse complement strand
TTAATAAAATCGGTATCAATTTTTATTTGGTTTGATGCTGCGATTGAATTATAAATTTTTCCTTCGGTTATTTTTATTCCAGATACATTATAAAACTGAATATATATATCATTTTCCCCGTTTTCTATATTATTTATTTGAACAAATAATTCTTCGTTAAAGGGGTTCGGAAACACTTTAATATCAAGCTTCTCTCTGCTTTTTTCACTCATTGAAACAATTGGATAAACACTACGATACAAATGATTTGGAGAAGAAGTCACAGCATAAACATAATCACTAGGGCTAATTTTAATACTGTTAACCTCAGAATCAGCATGCATACCAGAATCCAATGAATCCCATGTTTGGCCATTATCCGCCGAGTAATATACCGGATGGTAATCCAACTTTTTTGTATATATTCCACAACCGGCATAAATTCCACCAAAATCATCAACTTCCAGGGACATTATTATTTTATATAACAACCTATTCCAATTTATACCATTATCTATTGATCGCCAAACACCAAATGACCATCCGGAATATACAAAGCCAATACCTGCCAGTAAATTATTACTTTGATCTATAGCAAATGAATAGATGCCAGAACCAGAAAATGCCACATGCTCCCATGTATCACCGATATCCGATGAACGATAAACGCCTCCGCCCGCTGAACTCATAAAATGCGTGGAGCCGGCAAATAAAAAGCTGTCTTTTTCAATTATATCATTAAATACTTCTGTATTTACTGTTGATAATACCTGTGTCCATGTGTAACCGCTGTCAGCGGATTTAAATATTCCACCTCCGGTAGTATAAAACATAAGATAGCTTGAAGTTGTAAACAAGCCAACAACCGGAAGATGTCCGGGATTAACCATTTCCCATGTAATTCCAATATCAGTTGACCTATATAATGCTGCATTGGGAGTATTAATACCAATTATATATACAGAATTATCAGGAGCAATTACTAAGTCTGTTGTTATTTTGTTAAAATTACAATATTCCCATATTTCGCCGTTATCTTCCGATTTATAAACACCCAAATTGGAACCAAAAAAAACGATTCCATTAGTATCAATAGTAAAGTCTTTTAATTCAATACTATCAGGAATATTAACTAACTCCCAAAAATCCTGTGCTTTAGAATTAAGAGTAAAAACTATAATTAAAAAATATGTAAGAATTAGAATTTTTCGCATTGAAGTTGTTTGTGTTTTATTTTAAACTGACACTGAACAGGAATGCAAACAGATAAATAAATAAACAGCAATAGAATATTCAGTTAGTTTATACAAAAATAGTAAAGTTTATGCGTTTCAGTATAAAAATGTAAAGTTGGTTTATTTTGTTACTGTTCAGCCTCATGTAAAATTGAATAACGAACATTTGAACATTTGAACAACGAATTAAGAAGTGTGTTTTGATTTTGATGCTGTTTCAATACTTTCAACAAAAAATATTATGTCAACAGCAAAATCAATTAGTCGTTCTTCAATATCATATTTCTTTTCTCTCATTTTACTTCGTTTTTCAAATGTTCTATTATTCAATTGTTCAAATGTTCAAATGGAAAGGTGAACAGTAACTTTATTTTTTTATCAATTTAATATTATGTTCAGTTGTTGGGTGTATGATAAATTTCCTTAAATAAACTAGCCGCTAAAAGTTTATCATCGAATTGAACGAATTATACGAATTTTTATTCGATGAGGTTTATTAACTTTACAGATGAAATTGAGTATGATGAAAAATTCCTGTTCAATTTTTTTGATGTGTAACCGCTACGCGGTAAGTATCTTCTCTTGTTGTATTTTTGCTACAATAATATTTGTCCTACGGACAAAAACAAAGATTTCCATAAAGTGCAAATTAAGTGATTAGGATAATAAGTGGCAGCATAAATATAATAACCATTATACTCATTTTGTTTTCATAACATTATCAACAAAACTTAGGAAAAAATAAGGTAATAAGGTTTTAGGCTGTGTTTATATTTTTTTACTAAGGTTAATGGTTTGAAAATAAGGTTTTTAATAAAATAAGGTATTGTTTAAGGATTGCTGCATATTTCCAAAACCTTATTTTTACAAAAACCTCAAACCTTAGTCTTCAAGACCTACGAGCTTTTGAAAACCTCGTAGGTCTGTTTCATATAATAATAACCCGAGAATTATTCAGGTTAAATATGTAAAGTTAATTAATTTTTTTTAGATATTCTGAACAATTAAATTATTTCGTAAATTCACCCCAAAATTTTAACCCGAATTTTTATGATAAATCTGAATTTAAATATTGATAAAGTACTTGATTTTGTTTCTTATAACGAAATAAAATTTTTTCAACCGGAAATTGATAAGCATTTTAAAACATTATTTAATAAAACAGGAAAAGGAAAAGATTTCCTGGGATGGATAAACCTTCCTTCGGAAATTGACGAAAATCTTATAAAAGATATTGAATCCGACGCCCAAAAGATGAGGGAAATTGCAGATGTATTTGTTGTTGTTGGCATTGGCGGCTCATATCTTGGCGCCCGTGCTGTGATTGAAGCACTTAGTCATAATTTCAACAATCTGCTGGAAACAGAAAAAAATCCCCTGGTACTTTTCGCCGGTCAGAATATCGGTGAAGATTATCTCGCAGATCTACTGGATATTCTTGATAAAAAAAATTATGCAATAACCGTGATTTCAAAATCCGGTACAACCACTGAGCCTGCAATTGCTTTCAGAATAATAAAAAATCATCTGGAAAATAAGTACGGAAAGAACGAAGCAAAAAAAAGGATAATTGCCATTACGGATAAAGAAAAAGGAGCTTTAAAAGAACTCTCTGAAAAGGAAGGATACAAAACTTATTTTGTTCCTGATGATGTTGGCGGCAGGTATTCGGTTTTAACACCTGTTGGATTGCTGCCGATAGCAATCGCGGGCTTTGATATTAAAAAACTGATAACCGGAGCTTTTGAAATGCAACAACTAAATGAAGCAATAAGCTCAATGGAAAAAAATCCTATTGCTTTATATGCTGCAACCCGTAATGCCCTTTATAATAAAGGAAAGACAACCGAGATTATGGTAAATTATCAACCAACCTTATTCTATCTCACCGAATGGTGGAAACAGCTTTACGGAGAAAGCGAAGGCAAGGAAAACAAAGGGATTTTCCCTTCTGGAGTGAGCTTTACAACCGACCTGCACTCAATGGGACAGTATATTCAGGAAGGTTTAAGAAATATTTTTGAAACCGTGCTTTCTGTTAAAAACTCAAAAAAAGATTTACGCATACCCGAAGACAAGAAAAATTTAGATAAACTGAATTATCTTGCCGGAAAAAAAATTAATTATGTTAATAAAATGGCTGAAACCGGAACTATGCTTGCCCATGTTGACGGCGGTGTGCCTAACATAAAAATAACAATTCCGAAAATTAATGAAGAAAATCTCGGACAATTGATTTACTTTTTTGAGATGGCTTGTGCTGTAAGCGGGTATATTTTAGGAGTAAATCCGTTTGACCAGCCTGGTGTTGAAGCATACAAGAAAAACATGTTCGCACTGCTCAGTAAGCCCGGCTTTGAAAAAGAAACAGAAGAAATCACAAAAAAAGTTAAAGGATGAATTTTCAAGAACTTATTAATAAGCGACAAAGTGTAAGAAAATATTCTGATAAAGCTGTTGAAAAAGAAAAAATCAAGCGTTGTATTGAAGCAGCCAGATTAGCCCCGTCAGCAAGTAATTCACAGCCATGGAAATTATTAATTATAGATAATCCTGAATTAAAAAATAAAGTTGCAAAAGAAACTTGTGGCAAGCTTTTAAAATTTAACAAGTTTGTTTTAGAAGCGCAGGTAATAATTGTTATTGTATTGGAAAAAGCAAAAGTAAAAACCCGTATTGGCGAAAAAATAAAAAATAAAGAATGGAGGTTGATTGATATTGGAATTGCTGCCGAACATTTTTGTCTTCAGGCGACAGAAGAAGGACTTGGAACCTGTATGCTCGGCTGGTACAACGAAAAGCCGATAAAAAAACTTTTAAACATCCCCGATAATAAACTCATCGGATTGCTTATCAGTGTGGGATACCCTGAAAAGGATTATAAACTCAGGAAAAAAATAAGAAAGGATATTGAGCATGTAGTAAGTTATAATGCTTATTAATTAGTGTTTGTCCATAATGTCCGATTTCTTCGTTACGCTTGTCTTGAAAATCAGTCATCCGTACGGACTCCTGATTTTCAAGACTGCGCAAGCCTCGTTCTTGACGCCTTCTTATCAAACACTGAGTTTTAGTCATTGATATTTGGAATTTATTTGTTATTTGTTTTTTTGCTTTTTGGTGCTTAATTAAAAAATTGTTCGACTTTGTGGATAGGCAATTATACAGCTCTATGAGGGTTTGAAATCTTCATAAGGCTGTATACTATACTTCCATCAACATTTCCTCAATCACCCTCGGAAAATGCTCATATTCCAGTTGATGAACCTTTTGGGCTATTGAATCTGGTGTGTCATGCTTTTCAACAGGTATTTTTGTCTGAAAAATTATCTCGCCTTCATCATATTTTTCATTAACATAATGAATGCTTATTCCGGTTTCCGGGTCATTAGATTCAATAACAGCTTCATGAACTTTTGCTCCGAACATTCCTTTTCCGCCATACTTGGGAAGTAAGGCAGGATGTATATTTATTATCCTTTTAGTATATTCTCTCAAAATATTATCAGGGACGAGCCATAAAAATCCCGCTAATACGATCAAATCAATCTTATTATTTTTTAATTTCTGTAAAACTATATCGGTTTTATAAAATTCATCCCTGTTAAATGAATAAGCATGAATATTTAAGTTTTCGGCACGTTTAAGCACATACGCATCTTTTTTGTTGGACAGGATAACGGAGATGTTTATATTTTTTTTATTCGAAAAATATTCAGCTATTCGCTGTGCATTAGTTCCATTTCCCGAAGCTAAAATTGCAATTTTCTTCATTTTATTGTATAATCAATTATCAAAAATATAATTTTTTATAAACTTTTTCATTTATTTTTCTTTACTAAGGCCATAAATAATATTTAAATGACTTATATTCTGCCAATTAATAATTTATAAGATTAAATTTATTTAATTTTTTTTGTTTTATTTTGATAAAATTCATTTCTTTGCACCTGGTTTAATCAAAAAAAGAAAATTATGTCTGACATTAAAAGCAGAGTTGTTGCAATAATAGTAGATAAGCTAGGTGTAGAAGAAAGCGAAGTTACACCGGAAGCAAGTTTTACAAATGACTTAGGTGCCGATTCACTCGACACTGTAGAATTAATTATGGAATTCGAAAAAGAATTCAACATTGCCATCCCTGATGAAGAAGCAGAAAAAATTGCTACTGTTGGTGATGCAATTAAGTACATTGAAGAAAACATAGGCTAAAGAATTTAGTTTATATGGAATTAAAGCGAGTAGTTGTAACTGGCCTTGGTGCACTAACTCCATTAGGAAAAACCACCGAAGAATTATGGAATGGTTTAATTAATGGAGTTAGTAGTGCTGATAAGATCACAAATTTTGATGCTTCAAATTTTAAAACCCAGTTTGCCTGTGAATTAAAGAATTACGATGCAAAAGATTATTTTGATCGTAAAGAAGCACGAAAGTATGATCTGTATGCACAATTTGGTATGGTTTCAGCTATGGAAGCAATTAAAGATTCCGAGCTTGACCTTGATAAATTTGATCACGACAGAGGTGGTGTTATCTGGGCAAGTGGAATAGGCGGATTAAACACTTTCACACAAGAAATTTCTCAATTTGCAATCAGCGGTGGCACTTATCGTTTTAATCCATTCTTTATACCTAAAATGATTGCAGATATTGCTGCTGGTCATATATCAATAAAATATGGTTTTAGGGGGCCAAATTATGCTACTGTTTCTGCCTGTGCTTCATCAGCCAACTCATTAATTGACTGCTATAATCTTATTCGCCTTGGTAAAGCTGATTTGTTCATTACAGGTGGTTCGGAAGCAGCAATTTTCCCGGGTGGAATCGGCGGTTTTAATTCAATGCACGCCATATCAACAAGGAATGATGACCCTAAAACAGCATCCAGACCTTTTGATAAAGACCGTGATGGTTTTGTTTTGGGTGAAGGTGGCTGTGCCCTTATTCTTGAAGAACTGGAACATGCTCTAAAAAGAGGGGCTAAAATTTATGCAGAAGTTGTTGGTAGCGGTCTTTCTGCTGATGCATACCACATGACTTCTCCACACCCCCAGGGATTAGGTGCAAAAAACTGTATGAAATATGCCCTGGAAGACGCAGGAATGAAGCCCGAAGATATTGATCATATTAACACTCACGGAACCTCAACACCTCTTGGAGATATTTCCGAACCAAGAGCAATTATCAGTCTTTTCGGAGATCATGCTTACAAAATCAATATCAATTCAACAAAATCAATGACAGGCCATTTATTAGGTGCTGCCGGTGCAGTCGAAGCAATTGCAACAGTGCTTGCAGTAAAAAATGACATAATTCCTCCTACAATTAATCATTTTACCGATGACCCCCAAATTGACAACAATCTGAACTTTACATACCATAAAGCACAGAAAAGAGTTGTTAATGCCGCTTTAAGCAATACTTTTGGTTTTGGCGGACATAATGCTTCAATTATTATTAAGAAATTCAAAGAATAAAAATTGAATTTGTTTTCTCCCAAATCATTTAAGGTTTATTTTTCTTCAGATAAACATTTATTTCAATCAATAAAAAATATTTTCGGATTCTATCCCAGCAATATTTTTTTATATAAACTCGCATTTTGTCATAAATCAGCTGCCCGTGAAACCGTCAAAGGTTTAAAAATCAGCAATGAACGACTTGAATATTTGGGTGATGCAGTTTTAAGTTCAATCGTTGCGGAATATCTTTTCAAAAAATTTCCTTATAAAGATGAAGGCTTTCTTACGGAAATGAGATCAAAAATTGTAAGCAGATCACAGCTAAACAAACTATCTTATAAACTTGGAATTGATAAGCTTATTATGTCAAATCCCGATGCTAAAAACCTAAACAAATCAATAAAGGGTGATGCTTTTGAAGCTATTATCGGAGCCATTTATCTTGATAAAGGATATAACTTCACAAAAAAAATAATAATTGACCGTATTATCAAAGTTCATCTTGATATTGATGAACTTGAAAAGCAAGACATCAATTATAAAAGCAAATTGATTGAATGGATTCAAAAAGAAAAAAAATCTATTAATTTTCATGTTGTGGACCAGGTGGGCAAAGGTTATAATAAGCAATATATTGTTGAAGTTTTAATTGATAATGTTTCTTTGGGCACCGGACGGGATTATTCAATTAAAGGAGCCGAACAATTTGCATCTGAAAAAGCATGTAATAAAATATTTTCAGTTTGATGCCTGCCACGTGAAATGCGACGCCTGCCCTGTGAAATTTGAGTAACGATAAAATTTCAGTTAATAGTTTTGCGCAGTCTGACGTTCGAGTGTAGCAGTAGTGAGGAATTGCGGGTTGTGTACCTGTCAAGCTACGTTGAAACCCTTATTACTGCTACACTTTATTATGGTCATGGTTTTGTTTCATGTAATCTAAATCTTTTGCATTATCCTCTTAATTTCTTCCCCATCTTACACGATGTGAACCAGGTCCAGTTTTAATATTATATCCATGAGCTCTACCCCATTCACGAGCTGCATCTGCTAATTCCTCTTTACCACAGTTAAGATAATCTTCAGCTAAAGTTTTGTCACCATATCGCAGTAGTAAACTTCTTAGTTCAGGAATTCGTGAGGCATCGCCACGCCTAATGTAATTATGGCATGCCGTAACAACGTCAGAAGATGTTGGTTGTGGAATGTCTACTAATGCAGCAGCACCAATAACATCACCTAATGTACCTGTTGAACTATTTTTAATAGAAAATGCTTCATTCCAACTAATTCGTCCTAAACGAATCTTTGCGGCAAGTATAAGTGCAGGATCCTTTGCCTTTTGGATTAAATCGTTTAATGAATTTTCATTAAGTTTCTTGAAAGCTGCTTTACGAACATCCCAGCTATCGTTATTTTGAGAAATATTCATTAATTCCATTTGGTCACTAATGTAATAAACCGCATACAAACGAGTTTTTACCCATTTAGACTCATTAGTCAACTTAGCTAATAGACTTTGTGATAACTTCTTCATTGCAGCCTCCTTGACAAAATAATTATTATCCTCTATTGCAATTTTATAGAGTACATTTTGATCTGATATTTTATTTACTGCTCTTATTCTTGATTTATAATTTTCGCTATTAAGACTGGCACAACCATAAACTGAAAATACAATGAAGATTAGGGACATTATTTTTACAAATTGACACTGGAAAAGAATCCTTTGCCTAAGAAACTCCCGTGTAATATTTTCCGTTTTCATTTTCATAATTTTTTAATTTCCTACTCATTTGGCTTTTCGGTAACGCCCCGTTTTTTTGATGGTTTCTGGTCTCCACTTATATTTTTGTTTTTGTCAGTCAACAATTAAAATTCGTCACAAAAATTGACAGTGGTTCTCTTGTCTGTTGGCTTACGCTATGTCTTTTAAACTTGCCCATAACATTAGTATTAGAATAGTAGCCGATTGCGGGCTTCATTACTGTCAAGATACAGGAAGGTTGAAGCGTGCTACAAACCTTGATTTTACTACTACCTAGGCTATTATTCTTATACATTGTTAACTGCTGGCATTATTTCCCATTCAAAAAATTTAATAATAATCTTTCCAATAAAATTAATAGATTTAGTCTTTAACAAATTGTATTTTACTAAACATTGCATTCCATTTTGTTATATTTGTTTTGAGGGATTTATCTAAAACAAATCTTGCCAAATCATCATTATTATTAATTTTCTCTTCAAATTTATTTAGAGGTAATGTAATTGCTATGTTTTTATCATTATAAGCAGTTTGAAAAAGTAGTTCATTTGGTGAAACGTTGGCAATGTTTTTAAAAAAAATTGTCGAGTCACTAATTAAAGTAATTATTAGTATAGAAGGGCTCACCTCGTAACTAGTTTCTTTTCCATCATGTGTAAAAGATGTTTCACCATTTGTGCTAATGTATACTGGATTTTTATACAATGTTTGAATCTCAATATCCCAATCAACTTCGATTTTCTTAATATTTTGAAAATCAAATTCTATAGTTCGTTTAAAATCTTCAAATTGCAAGGGTGAATATGATATTTTTAGGGATTTGTCTTTTGTTAAAACCACTCCTGTAAAGATAGAATCCAAAATACATATTGAAGAATTAAAGCCTTTATGAGAATTATCAAATGCTTGGGAAAATAAGGTATTATATAGTAAAATAAAAGAAACAACACATACACACTTTTTCATAATTATTTATTTTAACGTTATTGTAAATATTTCTTTTTTTTCAGTTGACGAAACTAGTTCACCAGTACATGGTAATTTTACTATTTCAAATGAGACTAAACCAACTCTTCCATTTTTTACATATTCTCCAAATTTAGCCCACCCCATTGATGAATTAATATATGCAGCCTTAAATT
>CAZREZ010000089.1:0-9611 GCA_964599115.1 uncultured Bacteroidales bacterium | reverse complement strand
CGAAATGTTTATAGAAAAATGCGTTCACAAAAATATAGCCCCGTAGGGGCGAAATATTCATCAAAAAATTATCAATAGTGTATTTTAACATTATAAATTAATTTTTATTCGGACAACAGTGATAAAGGAACTAAAAATTTGCAATCATATTATGATACTGATATTTACAGAAAAGATAACACCACGTGTTGAGTATATTTTTAAACTGATATTTAAAAATATTTCAGGAATTGATATTGAATTTTCTCAAAATATTGAAGAATTTAAAATATCGGATTTACCGAAAATTAATTATTCAGCTAAATATTTTGAAAATGAAATTAATATTTCACCGGCAAATCTTTTGTTTGAATCTGAAATTAAGGAACAAGAGATAGAGGTTGATCAGTGGCAAGATTTACCCGTGTTTTATACAAGCAATCCAAGCTCTGAGTTTCCTTTTGATCCTTTTGCTGTAAGCTTTTATTTGGTTTCGGGATACGAGGAATATTTGCCAAATAAGAAGTTGGATAAGCATGGAAGATTTAAAGCTGAAGAATCGCTGGTTTTTAAAAATGGATTTTTTAAAAAGCCGTTAGTAAATATTCTGGCTGAAAAGATCAAGAAAGTCTTGCTTGGGAAATATCCGGAAATTAAGTTTCCGTCAAAAAAATATGAATTTATTCCAACTTTTGATATTGATATTGCTTTTGCTCACCTTGAAAAAGGCCTATTACGACAAATTGCAGGTTATGGAAAATTAGCCTTAAAGTTTAAATGCAGCCAAATTGTTGAAAGAACCAAAACCCTTCTAAGTTTGATTGATGATCCTTACGATAATTTTAATTTCCAAAGAAGTGTATTGGAAGAATACAACCTGCCTTCAATTTATTTTGTAAACCTCGGAAATTACAGTGTTTATGATAATAATGTTTCCTTTCGCAGAAAAAAGTTTCGTGAACTGATAAAAAATATTTCAGAGTATTCAGAAATAGGTATTCACCCGTCATATTATTCAAATAAAAATCCAGAAAAAATAAATATTGAAAAATCCCGACTTGAAAATATTCTTAATAAAAAAATCACAAAAAGCCGCCAGCATTTTTTAATACTAAAATTTCCTGAAACATACAGAAATTTGATAAAGGCAGGCATAACCGATGATTATTCAATGGGTTATGCGTCGCAGGCAGGATTCAGAGCCGGGATTTGTTCACCTTTTTATTTTTATGATCTGAAAAACGAAGAACAAACAAATCTGAAAATACATCCATTTGCTTTTATGGACTCAATGTTTGTTGATTACTTAAAGCTAAATCCCACACAAACAATTGATCATGTTAAGCTGTTAATTAAAGAGGTGAAATCAGTGAATGGGGTTTTAATGGGTATCTGGCATAATTATTTAATGAGTAATAAAAAAGATTATCTGAAAATGTTTGAGGAAATTGTTAACTTAGCAAATCCAAAACTAATTTAAGATTATATGAATTTTATAATATCTGAATGATAAAACACCTCACATATCAGGAAATAAATAAAAGCAAGTGGGATGAGTGTATAAAAAAATCATTTAATGGTATTATTTACGGATATTCATGGTATCTTGATATTGTTTGCAAACATTGGGAAGCATTGGTAGAGAATGATTATGAAAGGGTTTTTCCTCTTACAACAGGAAAAAAATTCTGGATAAATTATTTATATCAGCCGTTTTTTACTCAACAGTTAGGAGTGTTTTCAAAAAATATTCTTACTGTTAATATTGTAAGTAAATTTCTTGAATCAATACCTGATAAATATAAATTTGCTGAAATATTCCTGAACTCCTTAAATAAAGTTGATCCTGAGAAATTTAATGTAACTCCACAATTAAATCATGAGTTGGATTTGATAAATTCATATAAAAATATTTCAAAAAAATATTCAAAAAATACAAAGCGGAACATTAAAAAGGCAAAAGAATCGGGTATAACAATTGTAAAAAATATCAAACCTGATGAGATCATAAAAATTTTCAGGGAGAATAGGGGTAAAGATATCCAAACTCTTAGATTGAAAGACTATTTAGTTTTAAAACGCCTTATTTATACTTGTTTGTATAAGGGGGCAGCTCAGATTTACGGAGCTTATACAAAAGAGAATGAATTGTGTGCCGGTGCAGTTTTTATTAAAAGCAATAAAAAGGTGATCTTCTTGTTTTCAGGCACTAATGCAGAAGCAAGAAAATTCAGTGCTATGTCGTTGTTAATTGACAGGTTTATTGAAGAAAATTCTGAAAGTCATTTAACTTTTGATTTTGACGGCTCAAATAATCCTGGTTTAGCCCGCTTTTATAAAAGTTTTGGGTCAAACGAAAGCACATACTTAAAACTTGAAATCAATAATTTATCGTGGTTAGCAAGTAATAGTGTGAAATTGGTAAAAAGGTTGAGAGTTAAGATTTAAGAATTGAGAATTAAAAATTAAGAATTGGAAATTATACAAAACACATTCCCCTCCTTAAAAAAGGAGGGGAGTTATTGTGGATAATTATGGATTAATGCAAAGGAAATAATTAGAAATTAAAATCAAAAATAAATGAAGGGATTAGTATTAGAGAATATAAGGATTTCATTAGAATCAATAAAAAGCCATTTATTACGTACTATACTTACTGTAATGATTATTGCCTTCGGTATTATGGCACTTGTAGGTATTCTTACTGCAATAGATTCCATTAAGTATTATCTAAATGAAAATTTTGCTATGATGGGATCAAATACTTTCACTATTCGTAACCGGCAATTAGTGGTTCAGATAGGTCGTAATCATAACCGCCCAAAACAATATGCTCCTATTACTTATGATGAAGCTATGACTTTTAAAGAAGAATTTGAATTTCCTGCTTATTCTTCAATTTATATTTGGGGGACAGGTATTGCAACATTAAAGTATGAATCAGAAAAAACAAATCCTAACACTTCGGTTATCGGAACTGATGATAATTATTTAATTACAGCCGGATTGGAAATTGCCAAAGGAAGAAATTTTAATATAAATGAGGTTTATTACGGTTCGAATGTTGCAATTATTGGAAATGAGCTGGCAAATATTTTATTTAAAAATAAAGAAAATCCTATTGGAAAGATTATTTCCGTAGGTCCCGGTAAATACAAGGTTATTGGCGTTTTAAAAGAAAAAGGTTCAAGTGTCGGATATAATGCTGACAGAACTTGTTTGCTCTCATTGACTAATGTAAGGCAATATTTTTCCCGTCCGAATATGAATTATAGAATTAATGTAATGACCAAAAATCCGCAGGACCTTGAGCCTGCTATAGGTGAAGCTACCGGTCTTTTCAGGATTATCAGGGATGACCCATTGGGCAAAGATGATACCTTTGGAATAGCAAAAAGTGACACTGTTGCCGAGATGCTCATTGACCTGATTAAATATGTTACTTTTGCTGCCACAATAATCGGATTGATAACATTAATAGGTGCTGCCATCGGACTGATGAACATTATGCTGGTTTCGGTTACGGAACGTACACGCGAAATAGGTGTTAGAAAAGCTATTGGTGCGACAAGCAGAACTATCAGAAACCAATTTTTAGCTGAAGCAATTGTTATTGCACAGTTAGGAGGTGTGCTTGGAATTATTTTAGGTATAGTAATCGGGAATATACTTTCGCTTATCATCGGAAGTGCCTTCATCATTCCATGGGCATGGATAGCATTAGGTGTGGTACTTTGTCTGATCGTTGCTCTAATCTCAGGAATTATACCTGCTACAAAAGCTTCCAGACTTGACCCGATTGAATCGTTGAGGTATGAATAATCAGTGTCTATCCATAAAGTCATTGTTTTTGGTTTAGCTGGTAAGCGGTTTGAAACCGCTAACCAGCTTTTCTATTTGCTCACTATTAACAGAAAATAAAAAAAGCCCGTATAACCGGACTTTTTTGAAATTACTTAGGCATTTAAATTTATTCCAACCGGTTCAAATATTCAACAGCAATAAGCTTATCATAAAATGTTCCGGGTTCATGGTAATACACGTAAATAGTATATTCATTGTTTGTTTCAAAATGATTGCCTTCAATTAAAGTTACATCCCCTTTTGTTTGTCCGTTTTCAAGAAATATATATAAATAATTGTAAAATCCTTGTTTTAAATAAATTGATGTTTCATAACCGTGCTTTTCAAAATTATATTTAAGTTTTCCTTCTTCAGTAAATTTCCAGTCTGTTAAAGCTCCCATAATATAAATATTTCCATCAATAAGCGGGGCAGGATAGGGTAGGGAAAAATGAACCCGGGCATAATCGCTTTCTATATCTGGATTGGTGCCTTTTTCCGATTGAATAAGCTTTTTTCCGTTTATGTCTTCTTTTGAGAGATAGTATTTATAAGGTCGTCTCTCATCATCCCATAAATAAATCTGATAGCCGTTTTCGTCATAAGATATTTTCTTAATCCTTTCAGATTGATACCTGAAATCTTTTATGTCAAGCTCTCTGAATTCATTTCCTCCGTTAAAAACATTTTCCTTATCATAATCATAAATTATTTCATTACCCCTTATCATTGATGGACTCAGGTTTTCAATAACATTGTCAGTACGGCCGTTTTGAAAAATTTTAACTTTTAGATTACCATAAGGATTTGAAATATCATAAGATTGCTTAAAAATAATGAAATCAATTTCCTGTTTATAATCCCTTTCGCTTATGCTTGTCGGAACTTTAATTTTTCCTTTAACCGATACTTTAGGATCAACAACCATAAATCGCCATGTGAAAACTATATTTTTATCAGAATCATCTTCTGTAAAGACTTTTAAAATATAATTTCCTGATTTGGTAATCCGTAAATAATCTGTCGGGAATATCAAATCGTAATGAGTGTAGTGCCGGGTTGTATTAAATGAAGATTGATAATCATCAATATATTCCTGCTGAAATCCGTTGATATAATCTGATTTTCGAATATCTGAAGTTTGCCAGTCAGCATCGCAATGAGTTATTGTGTAATTATAATTTTTTACATCAGCATCAAGGTCATCAAACGACAGTCGTAAATTTTCATCGGAATTCAGCCTGATGACAGGGTCTGTCATTTCCCATCCGTCTCTGTAAAGTAAAACTGTTTTTATATTGTCTTTATAAATGTAGTTGTCGTTACGGATAAAATCTTTTTTATAATATTCAATATCTGATTGAGCGTTATTATCATGTTCATTTGTATCAGTAAATTGAGTGTCTATGTTCAGGATAGTATCTTGACCTGACGTTGAAATTATTGCAAGAAATAAAAAATAAAACAGAAATATAAATTTATATGAACTATTAAGAAATAATGCTTTCATTTGTGTTTTGTTGATTATTTACAAAAGTAGTAAATTTGCAACTAATAAGTTTATTAATCAATTCCTATTTTTTTCCGATAGCTATCTGGATTGAGGATAAATTTAAAATGGTATAGCGGGAATAAGGGTATAAAGGTATAAAGGTATAAAGGAATAGGGTATAAGGGGAATAAGGGTATAAAAGTGATGGAATGATGGAATAATGGAATGAGAGTCTTGTAGTGAACCGTCCTGAAAAAAGTTGACACATTTTGATGCAAATATAAGTAATTGTTAATAACTTCATTTTATTATTTCTAATTTATTTTTCAATTTTGTCTTGTCGCAATGAAGCGGAAGCAGGCTCTGCTGGGGAGTAACCTGCCAGGAATAATTGCGACTTGGAAGCGTTTATAGGAGAAGGCTGGGTTGTAATTAACTCGGCCTTTTTATATTGATATTGTTTACCTATAATTACGCTTTCAAAATTATTCCTAAAAAAACCCATTTTGTGAACTTCGGCAGGTTTGTTGTAATTTAGACTCTGGTGTGGGCGTAAGGTGTTGTAAATCTTTATTATTTCTTTTATTTTCTTTTCCGCCTGCTCTCTGTCTTTTAGTTCTAAATCATAAAGCCATTCATCTTTTATTATTCCATTTATTCTTTCAGCTATTCCATTTTCGTGAGGTGACCCACCATGAGTCATACTGATTCTAATATGATGTTTTTTTAAAATTTCTACATACAGACTACTGCAATATTGCACACCTCTGTCGGAGTGATGAATTAATTGCCCACTGATATTAGGATTGTTTTTAAGTGCCATTTTTAATGCCTTTACAGCAGAATCAGCCTTTAGGTCTGTTGATATATACCAACCTATAATCATTTTGGAAAAGGCATCAGTAATCAAATATAGATACAAAACTTTTTCCTGTGATTCAACATAAGTAATATCCGTTACCCATAATTGATTGGGTGCAGTTAATTTCATACCATCAATTAAATATTCATATTTATGTAACCAGTGATGACTTTGGGTTGTAAAAAAATGTCTTTTCCTGGGCTTTACCAGCATATCTTCTTCTCGTAATAAATCAAAAAATTTATCACGCCCCATTTTTATACTGTGCTTTTCCATTTCATTTTTAATTATCGAATAAAGCTTTCTTCCACCCCAACGGCTTGTCTTTGCTTTTTTTCTTACTTTTTTTACAATCTCTAATACAATGGTTTGCTGTGTGAATTTTATTACTTCTTGATTTATTGCTTTATAATAAGCTTGTCTGGTTTTGCCAAATAGACCGCAAAGAGTAGTAATACTGACTCTCGACTTTTCTGCTTTTAGTTGTTGAACTATTTGGCTCCACGCTTTTTTCCCAAATCAATTCCATAATCTTTTTTTGCTTTTTCTACCATTATCTGGTATGCTCGACATTTCAAACTGGAAAGTTTTAATTCATTTTCCAGTTCCTTTATCCTGGCTTTAAGCTTTTGTGTATTTTCCGGTTCTTTCATCATATTTTTTAATAATTGAGAAGTTGGATCTACGCCATAAGAACGCTGATCTATACCAGCATATTTTCGCATCCAATTTAATACTGACGATTTCCCTTTTATTTTATAAATACATCGAGCTTGTTCCTTTGTGAATTCTCCTCGTAATACTTCTTGTACAATTTTTAGCTTTGTGCTTTCTTGAATAATTTGTCTTGTTCTCATATTTGTCCTGTTTTAGGTTTACTTATTAACACTTCATTGTGTAAACCTATTTCAGGACATGACCTAGTTTAAACAGGTCCGATATTTCCCATATTTCCCCTATTTCCCTTATTTCATTTTTTCTGTAATAAAATATTCATTTATTCGTCTTAATAAAAAAGCATTTAAATGACCGTCGAAGAATTTAAATCGGAAGTACTTCCTGTTAAAAACAAACTGTTTCGTTTTGCCAAGCGATTGCTTATCAGCACTGAAGAGGCTGAAGATACGGTTCAGGAAGTATTTATAAAATTATGGTCAAAAAAAGAAAAGCTGACAGAATATCGCAGTATAGAAGCATTTGCAATGATAATTACAAAAAATTTATGTCTGGATAAATTAAAATCAAAAAAAAGCAAAACATCAGAATTAACTGTAGTTAACGAAACCATAAATGAATCAACACCTTATGATCATACGGAGATGACAGATACATTGAATAAAGTGCATGAAATTATTGATGAATTACCCGAACAACAAAGAATGGTAATACAGCTTCGCGATATTGAAGGATGTGATTTTGATGAGATAGCAGAAATATTAAGTTTAAGTTTAAATACAATCAGAGTGAATTTATCAAGAGCGAGGAAAAAAGTCAGAGATGTTTTAATTAAAGCCCAAAATTATGAATTCTCCACAAATTGAAAAATTACTGGAAAAATATTTTAACGGCGAAACTTCTCTTAATGATGAAAAGCAGTTGAGGGAGTTCTTTGCAAAAGAAAATATTCCCAAACATCTTTTATCATTAAAAGCACAGTTTGAATATTTTTCTGAGGAAAAAAAGAAAAACGTTTTAAATGACTCTTTTGAAAAAAAGATTTTTGAAACAATAGATGAAGAAAGAGTTTTTTCGATCAGAAGGAAGCGGAGAAATTATATTTATATTGTTTCAGGTGTTGCTGCCAGTATTTTAATAATAGTCAGCTTGTTTGTACAATTTAACTCAGTTACAAAAAAATTTGAAAACACTTTTAATGATCCCCGGCTTGCTTATGCTGAAACACAAAAAGCATTATTGTTTGTTTCCGAAAAATTAAATATCGGTATTCAGCCGGTTAGCCAGACTGCTGCTCGTTTTAATGAAGGTGTTGGAGAGTTGAGCAAAATATCAACTATTAATACAAGTGTTAAAGAATTAAATAAATTATCAAAATTTTATGAATATCAACAAATAATTATTAACCCGTCTGCCCGAACGACAGACAATTAATATTTTAAAACATGAAAAAATCAATTTTTAAATTAACAATTATTGCAATATTAACATTACCGATAATGTTAAATGCGCAAGACAGTTCTTTGGAAAAACTGTTAGAAAAATACTCAGGTAAGGATGGAATTACCGTTATTACAATTAATAAAAGTTTGTTCGAAATGTTTTCACAAATTGAAACCGATGAGGATAATAAAGAATTTAAAGAGGCAATGGAAGGTATTGAAGGAATTAAAATTTTAGCAGTCGAAGACAGGGATTTCAATGGTAATTTTTATGATGATATAATAGGAGAACTGCCTATTAAGGAATACGAAGAATTAATGGTTATCCATGAAAAGGACAGTGATATTAAATTTTTAATAAAACAGAAGGATGGAAAGATCAGCGAGCTGCTTATGATAGCCGGTGGTAAAGGAGATGATAATGCTATAATTTGTATATTCGGTGATATAGATATGAAAAAAATCTCCAAAATTTCAAAGTCTATGCATATTATGGGAATTGAAAATTTTGATAAATTGGAAGAAGAGGATAAAGAAAAATAGTAAGCATTCACAGATAAATTAATTATTTCCTTAAATTGATTTTAGATTTAAAATAATTAATTTTCAAATAAGGGAAAATGCATGCGAAAGATATTCCCCTCCTATGTTTAGGAGGGATTAGGGGAGGTAGAATAAATAGTTAAAAAACCACCCCCGGCCCCTCCTTAAAAAAAGGAGGGGAGTATATGCAGATAAAACCTAAAGATTTTATTTTAAACTGATCATGAACGAGAATATAAGTATCAGAAAATTTATAAACCTTTAAAATATTAAAACATGAAAAAAATAGTATTAAAAATCAGCTTAATAATATTGATGATTGTTCCTTCAGTATTATTCGGACAATCGCCCATGTCAAAATTATTTGATAAATATAGTGAAAAAGACGGATATACTTCAGTTGTTATCACAACAGATGCTATTGAGATCAATCCCGGAAACGACAAAGAAGCAATTGAGTATAAAGAACTGCTTGACCAGGTTGAAAGCGTGAAAATCATTAAATCAAAAAATCTTGAATTTTATGATAAGGTGATGAAGGTAATTAAGAAAAATGATTACGAGCAAGTGTTAGATATACGTGAAAGTGGTGAGCAAGTGGGATTTTACATGTTAAAAGGTGAAACAGGTAATATAGATGAATACCTTTTAGCAGTTAAAGAAGAAGATGAAGTAATAGTAATTTCGGTTTTAGGGAATGTTAATTTTGATAAGGTGATGGGAATGACGAAAATGATTAAATCCAAAAAATGTGGAGATAAAAAGAAGAATGAGT
>CAZREZ010000088.1:0-9635 GCA_964599115.1 uncultured Bacteroidales bacterium | reverse complement strand
CGGAAGGAAGAATAGCTGTAGAATAAACAAGATGAGAGCTGTAATATCGCAAATAATCGATAATGCTTTTTTTACCGCAGATCATACCGCCTGAATTGGCAATAGACTTACCGAGAGATGCAGTGTAGATTCCTTGAAAATCCTTTATTCCTGCATATTCCAATATTCCTCTGCCGCATTCACCAATAACTCCAATTCCATGAGAGTCATCAATAACAGGTATAGCGTTAAATCTTTCGCATAATTCAACAATTTCTCTGAATGGCGCCACATTCCCTTCTGTTGAAAATACTGATTCGGTAACCACAAATACCTGCCTGTAACCCGAAATTTTTTTAAGTATCTTCTCAAGGTAAGCCATGTTATTATGCAAAAATGGCCGGATTTTGCACCCTGCACTTTTTACCCCTTCTATCAACGAAGAATGGGAGGAACGATCAATAATTACAATATCCTCTTTACCTGCGATTACCGGGAACAATCCATTATTAGCCTGATAGCATGAAGGATAGATTATAGCACTTTCCAGCCCAACAAGTTTTGAGAGTTTTTGCGCCACATTTGCATGCAATTCCGAATAACCCGAAGCTATCGGTGTGGCACATAATGAAACACCAAAATTTTCAATTGCTTTTGAGCAGGCCTCCTTAACACGGCTGTCATTGGCAAGACCTAAATAATTATTCGAAGCCAGATTAATAAATTTTTCTCCTTCAACAATGACCAAATCATTAAGCCCGGATTGAATAACAGGATAATAAGGGTTAAACCCGGCTTTTTGAACCAAGCCGATATCAAGTTCAAATCTCTGGTAAAAATCTTGTAACTTCATTTTTAATAGTGTATTACTGAAAGATTTTCTTCCAATTTCTGCACGATATCCGAAACAATTTTTAATCCTTTCAAATCTTCGTCTTCTATCTGGATCAAAAAGTCCTCTTCCAGTGTATTAATAATCATTAACATTCCAAATGAGTCAATACCCAAGTCTTTAACAAGATCTTGTTTCATATTGATCACACCTTTCCAATCGGTGTTTTCTTTAATGACTTCGATAACTTTTTTTTGTAGTTCCATAGCTTTTATTTTTTATAACATTTAGTAATATTATTGGTATCACACATTATCGCGCAATAATTACAGTTTTTGCATTTTGATATGTACTGTCCATTTTTTTTTATTTTTTTAACAAAATCAGGTTCATTTATTAAGGCTCTGCTCAAGCCAACAAAATCTGTTTTCTTTGTTTTAATGGAGTATTCAATTTCATCTGCACCTCGAAATCCACCGACTGAAATAACCGGTATTTGTGTGTGTTGTTTTGCAAGAACGGCGTACTCCAGATTATACATGGGTTTGAACGGTTTCAATTTTATCCTGAAAAAAGGAAAAACAAAGGTCTTATTAAGAATCTTCAGAAATCTGCTTTTTGCTTTGTAAATCGGATTTTTCGACAATATCAAGTCAGCAGGGAAATCTCCCCTGAAAATGTTCAGTGCATAATCCATAGTCCCGTAGCTAATTTCAATGGCATCAATCATTTTTGTGTTTAAGAAAAAGATTAAATTTACAAATTGACTTTTTGAGAACTTATCAGAATAATCATCACCCCAACTTATTTTAATTAAAATTGAAAATTCATTACCACATTTCTGCCTGATTTTATCTATGATCAGATCAAGGAACTTTATTCCGATTTTAGTTTTCGGGTCAATCCCAAATTCATCATCTCTTGTATTAATTGAAGGCAAAATAAACTGATGTATCAGATATCCGTGAGCAGCATGAAGCTGGATACCGTCGAAACCTGCTTCTTTTGCATAAAGGGCGGAATAGCCAAATTGCTCAACAATTTCATAAATTTCTCTACCGGTTAGAACTTTTGGCTTTGAACCGAAATAGAATGATTTTTTGGGCGAACATCCCACAACATCTTTTCCCGTCTCTTGCTTCCTGGTTTGCCTTCCTGTGTGGGCTATTTGCATAAAAATTTTGCAATTATGCTTATGAACATTATCCGTTAATTTAATAAAGCAGGGTATCTTTTCCTTAGAATCTATACCTGCCTGTCCGGGTTGCATTGCTTTCCCTTTGGTTGATATATAAGAAAATCCGGTTATTATTCCACCAACTTCATTTTGCGCCAATTTTTCATAAAATGAGTAATAATCGGACGTAGGAAATCCCTGTTCATCACACATTCCTTCGAATGTAGCAGACCGGATGATCCGGTTTTTCAATTCACATTTGCCGATTTTTGTTGTTTCAAAGACTTCCATTTCTTAACCTCCCATATTCATAAAATTTCTCGCAAAGCCGCAAAGAATAAGTAAATTCGCAAAAAGTATTTAAAATATTCAATTTCATAATATAAAAAGTATTTAGGGTATTAAATTGTTTCAATTCAAATCTTTGCGTCTCTGCGTCTTTGCGTGATGAATTATTTTATTATGCTTTTATATTTGTATGCAGATTAAACAGGAATCCTACAAACACATAAGAAATCAGAAAAAGGATCAAGCCCAGAACAGGATTAAACAACGCAATAATTGTGGCTTGTCCGCATACGCACGCCCTGAAATTCGTCACCAGGGAATAATAAGTCATTTCGCCTTCAGGATTTTTATAATACAGCACTCCTGTCCAGAGCTGTAAAAAAATTGTCATTACTCCAAGAATTATAAAAATGTCATTCAGCTTTATTTCAAAAGCTTCAAATCCGAAGTATCCGGATAAGAATATGACAGATGGCAGAAATGATGCTATAATAGCAATATATTTATTCTTTTCAAGCCCGAATCTAACAACAATGGTATTTTTTCCCGCTAATTTATCACCTTTAAAATCTTTAAAGTAGGTGTAGTAAGTCATTAAACCATTAATTATCGCAATAAAAACCAAAGCGCTGATACGGCTTTTTGTAAAATAGATTTCCATCGGACCTGAAGCAAAAAAGCCGAATAAACCACACATACTGATCATAACTCCAAAGACGATGTTTCCTAAAACACCATATCCTTTGGCGTATTCATATACAACATTCAGGATGGCACCAATAATCAAGGGTACAACAGCAATAGGTTCAAGATAAAACCATGTTATCAACAGAACTGCAAGCATTAAAATAATTGAAAGGAAAAGTGCCCCGAACCGATTGAGTTCTCCTGTAACCATTGGTCTCTGCGGAGCATTGACCTTATCTTCTTTGTATCCCAGAAAATCATTAATGATCTGGTTGATCCCCCATGCCAGGAAAAGAATAATTAGTATTACAAGCATTTTGTCAGTTGATGTGGAAGTTTCAATGGTTTTTACCATTCCGGATGTTCCTCTTGGACCTTCAGTGGTTGCAACATACTGATAATATGAAACACCAACCCATCCGGCTATCCCTGTAACGAAGGAATAATAAAGGCGCATGGATTTAATATATGCTTTTATAAAACTTAACATCTCATAAGGGTTTTAGTTTACTTTTAATTATTGTTATTTACAACTTCATATTTTCACAACTTTTTTATAAAATTCAGCAGGTTCGCCTCTGTCCCAGTTATTATAGATTTTTTCAGAAATATCTGCCGGTAATGGCAATGTCTTTAAACTGTGATCTTTATATAGTTTAAATATTTCACGCGAATATTTCTCACATAACAGGCAATCACCCGGAATATGAAACTGCTTTCTCATCTTATCATATATATTTTCAAAAATTTCATACTTAATATTTCCAAAAGAGATATTCAGAAATTCACAGGGTTGAACATCACCTTTTGAATTGATATAGAACCTGTCAGTCGCACCGGCGGTACAGCCGAATAAGGACTTGTCTTCTTCAATGAGCATTGCAGCTATGTAAGGGTATTCTTTATATTCTTTTTCCATATTAAACCTGGTTACTTTCTTTCTTATAAAGTCGATATCCTCCTCCGAAAACTGATCTACTCCTGATTCAAGCCAGCCCCCTGCAGGTTTGGGTTTTATTAATTGTAATATAGCTCCGTTAAACTGTTTTGCAATTTCCATCACCTTTTCGAATGTTCCGTCATAAAATTCGTGTCTCATCAAACATGTATTGAAATGGACGGCAATACCAACTTCATGACATAATCTGATGCCATTGACCAGCGTATCCCATGAATCGTCTCTTCCCATAAAGTTATTCAGTCTGGCAGGGTCATGAGTATGAAGTGAAAACATTATTCCGATAAGATTTTTACGTTTTCGTAATTCAGTTAGCCTGTCAAATGTCATCCCGTCGCCGGTTGAATTAATTAAAATTTCAGACCTGTTGTCAATAGCGTCGCAAACTTTTATCAATCTGTCAAAAACCATAAAAGGTTCTCCGCCCTCAATATTGAAAAAGGCAACTCCCTTATCCTGGAGTTTTTTAACAGTTTGAACAAGTAATCCAATTTCAACATCTTTACCTTTATCAAATTTCTGGTAACAATGTTCGCATTTAAATCTGCACGCAGAAGTAATGGAGACAAGGGCAGTAACACACGGCATCTTTTCTTCAAATTCAAGGACTTTACTGCAGGCTGTAAAAAAGGCTTCAGAAGGAAAAGCAGGAACATATAAGTTGATCTTGGTAAACTTTCCTATTTTGACATATTTATTATGCCGCATTTTCGACAGGAAAAATAAAAGCCTTTTTAAAAAGCGGATAAAATACTTAGGTCTGATTTCTCCGCCAATCAGCTTTCCGGTAAAATAAAACAGTGCTACTATTTTTATTTTAAGGTCAAATAATCCTTTCCTGAAACCGATAACTTTTTTAATCTTTAGTCGTTCCATGATGATTAAATTAAATTAAATTAAATTAAATTGTTATCTCTATACCACTTAACCGTTCTTTTAATTCCTTCTTTCAAAGTGTATTTATTTGTAAACAACAGTATCGCCTGTGCCTTTTTAGTTGAATATTCGATATTATCATAAAACATATTCACCCGGCTGCGGGTTAATAAGGGAGGGCTTTTAAAATTAAATAGCCGAGCGAAAAATTCCATTAAAAAACCCATTGGATAGACAATTGATTTTGGAATATTAACAGGCTTTTTTATTCCAAGTTCTTTACAAAATGTTGAATAGATAGTGTCCATATACTCACTTTCCTTATTACCGACAATTATTTTATGCACACCTGAAACCCCTTTCCTGAATGCCAGGTAATATGCCCTTGCTAAATCCCTGGCATATACAACATGAAATTTATTTTTTTTACAGCCGGGGAAAAAAGGCAGTCCTGTCTTAACAGTTTTTATATATTCATAAAAACCTGTTGAAAATTCACGCTCGCCATATACCCACACCGGTTCAATTACCGTCAGGTTTAAATTATTATTTTTTGCAAAACTGATAGCTTGTTTTGTTGCTAATGATTTGGTAACTCTATAAAAGTTCATACACGAGGGGAAAATCTTTTCAAGAAAATAATTGTATTTCGGATTATCTGGAGATTCTTCATTTTTTATTTCAGAGGAATTTTCTTCTCCATAACTGGAAATGGATCCTGTAATGATTATGTTTTTAATAACATTATTTCTGCAAGCCCTTAAAACATTTAAAGTACCTGTTACATTTGTTTCATAAAAATCTTCATACTTTCCCCAATCTTTTGCAAAAGCAGCAGTGTGAACAACACAATCTGTGTCTTTGATGATGTTTTTTAATGAATTAAAATCTCTTATATTACCATACACAATCTTAACAGGCAATTTTTTTAGGAATTCCACACTACTTGTTTTCCTTACGAGACAAGCTACCTCAACCTTCTTTTCAAAGAAATACTGTGCAATATGGCTACCGATAAAGCCGCTGGCTCCCGTTAATATCACCTTATTTCTGTTCATGTTTTTCATAGCTTTTTTAACAATATTGCTGCGTTATGCCCTCCGAAACCATACGAAGCCGTAACTGCATAATCGATATTTTTATTTATAACCTCATCAGCAAGATTCAGGTTTTCAAAGGTATCTTCAGAGACATTTGCATGAACCTTTGAATTCTTAATAGAAAGCGCTGTTACTGCAACTTCAATGGCTCCGCTTGCACCAATGCTATGACCTAATATCCCTTTTGTAGAATTGATCACCGGTTGGTTGCTTTTGTTTCCAAATACTTCCTTTATAATGTTATATTCAACTTCATCATTCAGAAGTGTTGCCGTTCCGTGTGTATTGAAATAATCAATTTTATTCGTACCAATGATCTTGTTAAGTAACTTTTTTATCAGGGCACCTGATTTTTCTATCTGAACAATATTATAAGCATCGCTGCTGCATTCATAATTTATTATTTCAGCATAAATATCTGCTCCTCTTTGCCGGGCAGATTCAAGTTCCTCAAGTATGAGTATGCATCCGGCACCTTCCGAAAATAAAAATCCACTCCTTTTATTCGAAAACGGCATTGGAATACCATTTTCAGATTTTGTGAGTGTTCCAAGTGTATCGAAACCCCGCATGATAGTCCCGCTGTTATCCTTTAAACATTCGACACCTCCGGTTATTGCCATTCCTGCATAACCATCCCTGATCCTGCGAAATGCTTCTCCAACAGCATAAGTACCTGAAGCACATGAAGCATTTAAAGTAAAATTGACACCATTGACATTGTATAAGATAGTTACCCAGCTTGCTGCTGAATCAGGCATAACTAATGGAATCACCATTCTGTTATACTTTGGGCTGATATCAAATTTTTCTAATAAATCCGGGGTATCATTAAAGGTATGTGATGCAAAAGCGTTAAAGCCTGCTTTTAAACTGCAAACTCCCATTCCTAAAATAACAACCGCATCTTTCAGGCATTCGTAGCCGGAAACTTCATTTTTTTTCATTTTAAGTCCGGCATCTTTTAAAGCCAGTTCAGCTCCTATAACCGATAGCTTTGAAGTTTCCTCCATTATAACATTATATTTTGAGGGAATAGCAAAATCCTTTAATGAAATCTCAGGAAAGGGAACATAAAATTTAGATTTGAAACTGTAGCTCTTTTTAAACCTTTCAGGTATTTTACAAACATTCATCTTTTTACTTAGCAAGCTATTCCAGAATTCATCTTTACCGATTCCAACAGATGTAACCGGTCCGATACCTGTAATGACTACCCTTTTTTTTGAATCCTTTTCCATGTGTTTACAATTTTGTAATACGTTAACTATTTGCCACTTACATTTTAGTCATACTCTTGTGTCTCAATACAAAAAACATAGGTGTTTCATGGCGATAAATATTTTGTCAATTCATTAAGATAGTCCCTGACATCTTCGAAATCTCTTGCTGAAATATCAAAATTGTCAAAGCGTATCTTTTCTTTACCTTCGAATAAGACTTTCCTTGAATCCCCTGTAATTTCTCCAATCCTGTTAACCTGAACTTTCCTGGCACTTGTTTGGTTTAAAAACTCCTCCTCATCTTTTTTTCTGATAGTGAACAGGAGTTCATATTCCCCGCATTCACCCATAAACAATAAAGTTTTGGGTTTAGATAGAAGGTTACACGCAATCACACCTTCGTTCAGGTAAGGCAGATTCTTTACTTCATATCCTACTTCATTGATTTCCGCAATGGTATTTAAAGCATTTAACACACCATCACTGGTGTCTATACAACAGTTGGCATACTCTTTTATTACTACAGATTCATCGAGTCTTAATTTAAAATAAGTCTTATACCTCTTGATTATCTTACTAATGAATTTTTTATCAGAGTACAGCATTAAAGCAGCCTCCAGATTACCGGCTCCTGTTTTTCCGGTTATATAAATTAAATCCCCGGGTTCAGCACCTTTTCTTGTAATTGAATTATCTGCCTCACCCAGGCAGATCCCCGTATAATGCCAAATCTTTGACATTCCCAGGTCTCCCCCGATAAAAGCTGCTCCTGAAAGATTAAGAACATCTGCTATACCTTTAGAAAACAGTTTTATATATTCATCGTTCCATTTATTGGTTGCTACCTGAACACTATGTGCGTAAAATTTAGGAGTTCCACCGCTGGCAAGAATATCGCTGATAGTACAAACAGCCATATTCCAGCCAAGTATATGGGGATCATCATCTCTGAACATATCTTCACCTGAAAACTCATCTGTAGTGAACAACATTTGCTTCGAACCAAAATCTATGATCTCAGCATCCGATTCAAAAAAGTCATTTATATGCTGACAACTTCCCGGCAGTTGACTCAGAAAATTATTGATTATTTCTTTTTCTTTGTTCATAAATAAAGGTATAAAAGTAATATGAAATATTTTTGAAAGCAAGTTTTTTCACTGATTTACATAACAGCTTTTTCATTTTTCTACCTATTACTTAGGATTTTTCGTGTCAAAATTAGATTCATTTTAATAGCTTTAATATTTAATGTTTATATGATATTAGTTAATTAATTTTTCACAGCTTTACTTTCCAAATTTTACAACAAAATCAACATACGGAATACCAATGATAATAGCTTCAAATATGTCCTTATTATTAATAAAGCCTAAATCAACACTTATTTTCTCCCCGAAAAATCTTATCCCATAAGAATAAATACCCATATATTTTTCTTCGAAAGGTATTATCCAGTTTTCAGTAACAAACATAGTCTTCTCTGAAATCCTTGTCATTGCGCTTAATGTAATAGTGGGTTTATCTTCAAAATCATCACCTGCGTAACCCCATCCTAAACCTAAAGTAAAATTGTTATTCAAATTGCCAACAGTGCCAACGCCATATAACATTCCAATTCCCTTTCTTTCGTCTCCTGATGGAATGCTGGCATATAATAAACCAACACCTGTACTTATATTTTCTGAAACCTTAAATCCAATTTTAGGGGTAAGGAAAAAGATGGGTTGGAAATCACCTGAAGCTAAGCTGCCGAAGGTGGAAATAAGCTCCAATCCGCCTCCGATTGATATGTTTTTTGTAAGACCAACATTGAATGAATTAAAGACCAAAGCTACATTTTGGTAATAGCCCTCTCCCGGTTCTAAATTAAATGCTGATGGACCTATAAAATATCTTGTTGAGTTAGGGTTCCTGAACCAATATTTGCCTTTTACAAAATCTGAAGCATCCAGTAATATCTTTTTTTTAATATTACTTTTAAATACTGTTATTTCTCCAAAATTCTTGGTTGAAAGTTTGATTTCTTTTTCATTTTCACTAATTAATTTTCCTATTATTTCCGTATCATCATTCATTTCAATCAGATATGTTGTATCTGTTTTTGTGAAAGATGTATCAGGTTTTTCCTGGGAAATAACTTCTGAGGGAAAACCAATAATGATAATAACACACAGAAACGTAAAGAATCTGATGAAACCGCTTCCGAACTCTGAATTGTTATTTTTTGTTTTCATAGCATAATTTTTTTTGATTAATAAATTGTTGTTAGCGGGATAAAATTAGTATCAGGAATAAGCTAATCAAAACGGAGTTTTACAAACCCTATCCTGAAATTTGCAATTTTTGCAGATTAGATATATAAGTCTTTTGGTTAAGGGGCATTTATCACAATTTTTCAAAATAGATTTCTTCAATTTTGTAAATCCTGCAATTATTTTTTTGGTTAAAATTGATTTTTGCAAAAATTTGTTTTACTTTTGATTACAAATCCGAGAACATGGAAACACAAGAG
>CAZREZ010000087.1:0-9638 GCA_964599115.1 uncultured Bacteroidales bacterium | reverse complement strand
AATGATGATCCGGTCTATTCAGATGCAGATAGAGATGCGAAAATAGTTAACCAAATGATGTTTACAAAAATTGCACATTTAAGAATAGTTGTAGAAGGGATAAATTATCAAAGTGAAAATGGTTCAAGGCTAAAAAATGTTATTGATCCTACAATTGTTGCATCATTTATTAGAAATATTTATGAAACCGTATGCATGTTTAACCTAATTTATATTAATACTCAGTCAAATGACGAAAAAATAATTCTATATAACCTGTGGGTGCATTCTGGCCTTAAATACAGACAAAAATTTGAATATGTAATAACAACAAAAGAAAGTGAACAAAAGTTTCTAAATGAACAGAAACAGATTCAACAATTGACAGATGAAATCGAAAATACGCATCTTTACAAAAAATTAGATGCAAAAAATCAAAAAAAAATTCAAACTAAGCTTAAAAAGAAAGATTACAAAATCAAGTTTAGTAAAAAAGAGATAACTTTTCTAAATTGGCAAGATATGACAAAAGTTTTGGGAATTAAAAATGATTTTTTTGATGAAATTTACACTTACTTTTCTTTATATTCTCATCCATCTAATGTTGCTGTATTTCAATTCTCAGAAATGTTTAGACAAGATGATAAACCATTTTTACGATTAACAAATAGCAATTTAATGAACTGCTTTATGTTATTGAGCATTTATTTCGCTGATTATATAATTGTTTTCCCAAAAGTTTTAGAAACTTTTAAAAAATTAAGCATAAAAGAACAGGTTGTTATAAATTTCTATAACCATACAATGAGAGGCGATAAATATTCAATTAACAACTCATGGAAAGAGTTAGAGTAATTGCTACAGCCAATATATTTATAAACAAGTAATATGTGCAGATACATTAATAACATATAGAAAGCGACAACTAAAAATAACGTAACAGTTCAGAATTAACATAAAATTAATGTAATTACAAAAAAACACTACAATGGAATCAAATAAATTTCAAAAAACCGTTTTGCAGGGCATACCCAATGAATTGCCTGAATCGCAACCTTATGACAAAAATATAAATCATGCTCCTGTCAGAAAAGATATTTTGTCGACAGAAGAAAAAAGACTGGCACTGAAAAATGCCCTCCGTTATTTTGATAAAAAACATCATGCTATTCTTGCTCCTGAATTTGCTGAGGAACTGAAAAAATACGGCAGGATTTATATGTACAGGTTTAAACCCCAATATTCTATCTATGCAAGGAATATTAATGAATATCCGCATAAATCAACACAGGCAGCTGCAATAATGGTGATGCTTACCAATAATCTTGATGATGCCGTGGCTCAGCATCCTTACGAATTAATAACCTACGGCGGTAATGGTGCGGTTTTCCAAAACTGGGCACAATACCTGCTGACTATGAAATACCTTGCAGAAATAACTGATGAGCAAACATTGATTTTATATTCAGGTCATCCCTTAGGATTGTTCCCTTCTCATAAAGACGCACCAAGAGTTGTTGTTGCAAACGGTATGGTTATACCAAATTATTCCAAACCTGATGACTGGGAGAGATTTAATGCTCTCGGAGTTTCCCAGTACGGACAGATGACAGCAGGTTCGTTTATGTATATCGGACCACAGGGAATAGTTCACGGCACAACAATTACGATTTTAAATGCAGGCAGAAAAATTCAAAAAGATAAAGAAGGTTTGGGAGGAAAATTATTTGTTAGTTCCGGTTTGGGAGGTATGTCAGGAGCACAGCCAAAAGCAGCAGTGATAGCAGGTGCAATTGGCGTAATTGCTGAAATAAACCAGGATGCAGTTGCAAAACGGTATGAACAGGGATGGGTTGATGAAGTTTATACAAACCTTGACGAGTTATTAAATAGAATTAAAACTGCCAAAGAAAATAAAGAATCCGTTTCATTAGCTTATCAGGGAAATATTGTTGATTTGTGGGAAAAATTTGCTGAAGAAAATATTAAAATTGACATGGGTTCTGACCAGACTTCATTACATAATCCGTGGTCAGGTGGATATTATCCGGCAGGTTTGACTTTTGAGGAATCAAAAGAAATGATGGTTAAGCAACCTGAAAAATTTAAAGAAAAAGTTAAAGAATCCTTGAGACGACAAGTAGAAGCAATTAATAAATTAACTGACAATGGCATGTATTTCTTTGATTATGGAAACGCATTTTTACTTGAATCAAGCAGGGCAGGAGCCGATATTTTGAAAGAAGACGGTAAGTTCAGGTATACATCGTATGTTCAGGATATAATGGGACCAATGTGTTTTGATTACGGATTTGGTCCTTTCAGATGGGTTTGTACTTCAGGAAATCCGGAAGACCTTGACATAACTGATAAAATTGCAATGAATGTACTTGAAGAAATTTCTAAAAATGCTCCGCAAGAAATTACTCAGCAAATGAAAGATAATATCCACTGGATAAGAGAAGCAAAAGAAAATAATCTTGTTGTTGGTTCGCAAGCTCGTATTTTATATGCTGATTGCGAAGGAAGAACAAAAATTGCTCTTGCATTTAACAAAGCAATTAAAAACGGTGAAATATCTGCTCCTGTTGTTCTCGGTCGCGACCATCATGATGTATCAGGTACGGATTCTCCTTATCGTGAAACATCAAATATTTATGACGGCTCTCAATTTACTGCTGATATGGCTGTTCAAAATGTGATTGGAGATTCATTCAGAGGAGCTACATGGGTTTCAATCCATAATGGCGGTGGAGTAGGATGGGGCGAAGTCATTAATGGAGGTTTCGGAATGGTACTTGACGGTTCGGATGATGCTGACAGAAGATTACAAATGATGCTTTACTGGGACGTAAATAATGGCATTGCCCGTCGTAGCTGGGCAAGGAATAAAGGTTCAATATTTGCAGTTAAACGTGCAATGAAATCAGAACCAAAACTTAAAGTTACTCTTCCGAATATTGCTGATGATGAATTGGTAAAAAACTGTATAGATTAGTTAATCATCTGAAAAATACTTAAGAAGTTTCCTGTATTGAGAAAACACATTAGCTCGTGAAATAAAGCCAAGATATTTACCATCTTTTAAAACAGCCAGATTATATTTATCCGAATTCTGGAATTTTTTTGCAACCTGCTCCATTGATTCATCATAATCAACATAAGATTCAGGGATAATCATAAGATTATGAACATTAGTTGTGTCATACAATTCGGGTTTGAACATAATATTTCTTATATCATCCAATCTTATTATACCACAAAAAGTATTGTCTTTTTCAATTACAGGAAAAATATTCCGTTTGGATTCGGAAATTATTTTAACAAGATCACGTAAAGTTGCATCAGGGTTAACAGTTTTAAAATCGCTCTCAACAAGTTTTCCAACTTTCATCATCGAAAGCACAGCTTTGTCTTTATGATGAGTAATTAATTCGCCTCGTTTTGCCAATTGATGAGTATAAACAGAGTTAGAAACAAAAAGTTTTATTGTAGCATACGAGATAGTAGCAGTTATCATCAGCGGGACGAACAAGCCATAGCCACTGGTAATTTCAGCAATGAGGAATATTGCTGTAAGCGGAGCATGCAATACTCCTGCAATCAGTCCTCCCATACCGACTAATGCAAAATTCGGTTCGGAAATACTTCCAATCTGAAAATGATTAACAACATAGGCAAATAGCAGTCCTGTAAATGCTCCCATAAAAAGAGTAGGTGCAAAAATTCCTCCAATGCCACCTGCTCCAAAAGTTACCGAAGTTGCAATTACTTTAAAAAATAAAATAAATATGAAAAGAAGAATAATTATAAATACACTGTTTTTGTATGAATAAAATATACTATTATTGAATAAAGCATCGTAATTGCCATGTAGGCTTGTATTGATAGCATCATAACCTTCGCCGTAAAGTGAAGGAAAGAAAAATATCAGAACACCAAGAATTACTCCACCTATAAGTAATTTTGTATACCACCTTTTGATTTTTGAAAAAGCAGCTTCAATAAAAATATACATCTTGGTGAAATACACTGATATTAAACCTGCTAAAATTCCCAGTAGGATAAAGTATGGAATATCCTTCATCAAAAAAGCCTCCTTTATTTCAAAAGGATAGAGTACAGCTTGTCCGAGGAAAAAATAAGATGTCAGAACAGCAGTTGCCGAAGCAATCAAAAGAGGGACAATTGAAGCCATTGTAAGGTCGATCATAATAACCTCAATAGCAAAAACAACAGCAGCAATCGGGGATTTAAAAATAGCTGCCATCGCAGCAGCACTCGCTAACCCCAATAATAAAGTTATTTGTTTATAATTAAAACGTAAAAGCTGACCAAGGCTTGAACCAATTGCTGCCCCTGTTGAAACTGTAGGACCTTCCAATCCTACCGATCCGCCAAAACCAACAGTAAAGACACTTGTTATGATAGATGAAAAAATATTATGAGCTTTGATAATACCGTTGTTTTTTGAAATTGCATATAAAACACTCGGAATACCATGACCCACATGTTGCCTTACTATATATCTTATATAAAGAACAGCAATTAAAACCCCAACTGTAGGATATGCAAAATACAGATAATTCTGGTAATCTAAAGCAAAACTGCTTGTAAGCAAGTCTTTAATTAAATGAACCCCGTTTTTTATAATTACAGCTCCTAATCCAGCCAATATTCCTATCACAACACTCAATATCATTATGAATTGCTTGTTGTTAATATGTTTAATACGCCAAATTAAAAACCGTTTTAATGGAGAATACTTTTTTTTCATTAATTAAAAAAACTCTTAAAGAAATGGACGTTATATTATTGCTTTGTAAAACAAATGCGAAAATAATGCAAAATTTATTTCAAACAATATTTATTCCTTATTAATCTTTCTTATATTAGCAAAAATTTAATGAAAAGAATAATTTCATATAATGTAAATGGTATCAGGGCTGCTTTACGAAAAGGACTTATTGATTGGTTAAAAGTTATAAATCCTGATATTGTCTGCCTGCAGGAGATCAAAGCACAAAATGAACAGATTCCGGTTTTTGACTTTGTGGAAGCAGGGTATATTAATTTCTGGTTCCCTGCTAAAAGAAAGGGATACAGTGGTGTTGCAATATTAACAAAAACCGAACCCGATAAAATGGTTTACGGAATGGGTATTGAGAAATATGATGATGAGGGCAGGTTTTTAAGGGCCGATTATGGAGATATTTCTGTTGTTAGTGTTTATTTTCCTTCCGGTTCAAGTGGAGATGAACGACAGGCTTTCAAAATACAGTGGTTAGCTGATTTTCAGAAATATATCAATAACTTGAAAAAATCACGACCAAATCTTATCCTTGCCGGTGATTATAATATTTGTCATGAAGCTATTGATATTCACGATCCCATAAGAAATGCTAAAGTTTCAGGATTTTTACCCGAAGAACGTAAGTGGATGACTAAATTTTTAAACAGCGGCTTTACTGATTCTTTCAGGTATTTTAATAATGAGCCGAATAATTATACATGGTGGAGCTACAGGGCAAATGCAAGAGCAAGAAACCTTGGCTGGCGAATTGACTATGAAATGATTAGCAACACAATTGCAAATAAAATGAAAAGAGCAATAATACTTCCCGAAGCAAAACATTCTGATCACTGTCCGGTTTTATTGGAAATTGATTTTTAAATTCTTATCTTTATCGTTTAATTTAAAATAATTATATCATGAAGAATAATATCAACCAGCAAAAAATCATAAAAAGAATATCCGTATTAAAAGAGACAAGTATTTTTAGTGAAACACATGAAGAAACATTAAAAATAATAGCAATGTCTTTAACCGAACATTATGCAAAAAAAGGAGAAGTAATTGTGCATAAAGGTGATATAGGCGATGCTATGTTTATAATTGAAAAAGGTTCTGTAATGGTTCATGATGGAGACCATGTTTTTTCGGTTTTAAAAGCTGATCAGGTATTCGGCGAATATTATTTGGTTGATTCTGATGTAAGATCTGCATCAGTAACTGCATTGGAAGAAACTGAATTGATGCGTATTGATCAGGATACTTTTTATTTCTTAATGGCTAAAAATATAAATATTACTCGTGGGATTCTTAAAGCTTCTGTTAACCGGTTAAGACAAATGAATATTATTGAAGAAGAGCTTGCTACAAAAAACATTAAAATTAAAAAACAAAAAGATAAGCTTGAAAAACAGCGTCAGCAATTAACCGAATTAAATGCAACTAAAGACAAATTCTTTTCAATAATTGCACATGATTTAAGAAGTCCGTTAAGTACGATAATCAGTTTTTTTGATTTTCTGAACAGTCAGTTAGATGAATTGGATAAAGAAGAAATGATAGGTCTGATACAAAATATTCATAATTCAACCAACAGCTTGTTAAAATTACTTGACAATCTGTTGCAGTGGTCAAGTGCTCAAACCGGCAGGATTATTTGTGAACCCCAAAAATTTGATTTGGCACAAGTAGCAAAAGCAAATATTGATTTTAGCAGGATGAATGCTGAGCGAAAGAAAATTAAATTATTCTCGGAAATCAAAGAAAAAACTTTTGTTTTTGCAGATGAAAATATGATTACAACTGTTATCAGAAATTTAATTTCCAATGCACTGAAATTCACAAAAGAAGATGGCAGTGTAAGTATTACAGCTATAGATACCGGAAAATTTATTGAAGTATCGGTAATTGATACAGGTATTGGGATTAAAAAAGAAAGTATAAAAAATTTATTCAGGATTGATGTAAAACATACTACCATCGGCACTTTCCAGGAAAAAGGCTCAGGCCTGGGGCTTATTCTCTGTAAAGAATTTATTGAAAAGAATGGCGGCAAAATATATGTTGAAAGCAAACCCGGAAAAGGAACTACTATAAAGTTTACTTTGCCGAAAGCATGAGCCCGGTAAATCACGAGGGAGAGTGGAAAGCATAAAGATAGAAGTTTTTCCCCAAACGAATTGATAAAATAATAAGTAACTAATTTGACATGAAACTTCTGTGAGAATCTGTGCAAAAATTTGTGAGAATCTGTAGTAAAAAATGTTAAACACAGATTTACCCTGTGAAATAAATTATAATAAAATATTCTAACAGATGCTTGATTCTGGAGACTTGATTCTTGATGCTGCATTCAGGATACTGGATTTTGAGAAATAAAACACAAAAACTGAACTGTTTTACATTATTTGTTGTGGATGGTTAGTAAGTGTGAGTGGATGAATTGTGTGCCATAAAATATAGAAAATATTACTAATTTTGTAAATCTAAATATACTTTGATTTGAAAAACAAACGAATTGAAAATATAATCAACGAATTAGTTGATCAATACACTTACGCAGACACAAGCGAAAGACCTTGGATTATTGGTTTTAGTGGTGGAAAAGATTCAACCGTTTTGATGATATTGGTTTGGCGAGCATTGGAAAAAGTGCGTAAAGAAATGCCATACCCTTTTCAATTACGCAGACCAGTGCATGTAGTTTGTAACGACACAATGGTTGAAAATCCAATAATTACCGAATATGTTGATGATGTATTAACAAAAATTGAACAAGCATCACGAGACCAACAACTGCCAATTTTTGTCCATAAAACCATTCCTAAAATTGAAGAAACTTATTGGGTAAATGTATTGGGAAAAGGCTACCCTGTTCCAAACAATACTTTCCGGTGGTGTACCGATAAATTGAAGATTCGTCCGACTTCATCATTTATAACTGAAAAGGTAAGTGAAAAAGGAGAGGCAATTATTCTTATTGGTGCACGAAGTTCAGAAAGTTCAACAAGAGCACGCTCTATAAAGAAACATGAAATAAAGGGTAAAAGATTAACAAAACATCCGAATCATCATAATACATTGGTTTATTCTCCAATAAAAGAGCTGATGTTAGAAGAAATTTGGTATATTATAAACGCTTTTCCATCTCCTTGGGGATATGACAATTCAAAATTATTTCAAATCTATGCAAATGCAAATGCTGATGATTACGAGTGCCCAACAGTTGTAACTGATAAAAGCCATTCTTCTTGCGGTCAAAGTCGTTTTGGTTGTTGGACTTGCACTGTTGTGAAAGAAGACAAATCTATGACTGCATTAATAAAAAATGGAGAAGATTGGATGAAACCGTTATTGGTTTACAGAAATAGACTTGAATCTGAAAGAAATATCTCGGAAAATAGACTTTCAACAAGAAGGAATGGGCAACATGCAGTAACAGAAGATGGGCATAATCAAGGAAATTATTCACCAGAATATCGGGCTATAAAATTAAGGGAACTTTTAGAATTACAAAAAGAAATTCAAGAAACAAAACCATTTATTGAACTAATAACAAATCAAGAATTAATTGCAATTCAGGTTTATTGGTATCGCGATGGAGTTTTTGACTTTAAGGTTGGTGAGATATTCGCAAAAATATATGGAAGAGACATTGAGACAGAAAATGCCAATATTGAAAATTCAATAGAAAAACGTTTGCTAAAAACTGTTTGCAATAAAAATAAAAAGGATTACGAACTAATAAATAATCTTTTAACATTACAACATAGTAAAACATTGTTGTTGACGAATTATGGTTTGCAAAATGATATAGAAAACAGAATTGAAAGTTTTGTAAAGGAGGTAAGCCATGAGGATTAATAGAATAACAATAAATAATTTTAGAATTTTCAAAGGTTTGAATGAGGTTGTTTTTAAGCGTGAGAACCACGAAAACAATATAACAATTATTGCCGGACAAAATGGATTTGGGAAAACAACTTTTCTTACAGCTTTAATTTGGGGATTTTACGGCAAATTAATTGGAGAAGTTGACGAAAAATATAAACGAGAAATATACGAATCCGGTGGATACAATAAATACGCAAAATCTATTTTAAATAGAGACGTAAAAGCAAATGAAAAAGCAGAGCAAAAATTCAGTGTTGAAATAGAAATTGCTGATATTTATATTCCTTCTGTTCCTTGTAGTAAAATTATAATTAAAAGAGAATACAATACAGAACAAGAGATAGAGAATACAAATATTTTAATTGATGGATTTGAGAATGAACTCACAAAAGAAGTTGGTTCTGATATTTTCATAAATGACTTTATTCTGCCCAGAGAGATTTCTAAATTTTTCTTATTTGATGCAGAAAAAATTGTTTCACTTGCAGAAATTAAAACACTTGCAGAAAAGCGAAATTTGAGTAGAGCATATTCTGAAGTTTTAGGAATAAATAAATATGAAAACCTTAAACGTAATCTTGAAAATTTACGAGTAAAATTATGTAAGAAATCTGCAAGTATTACAGATAGAAATCGTTTGAGAAAACTACAAGAAGAGGCCAAACAACTTGAGAAATTGATTTTACTAAACGAAGAAAAAATTGAAAATAATGCTTTTGAGATTGATAGGAATAGGAGTTTGTCAGAACAATATCAAGAAAGACTTATCAGAGAAGGTAATAATATGTCTGTTGAGGATATGGTAAGACAAAAAAAATTGCGAGACACATTAAGAGAACAGAGTATTGAAATTAAAGCAAAATTAAAAGAACTTCTCGAATTAGCTCCTTTTGCCATTGCTGGTCATAAATTAAAAGAGCTACAAAAACAAGTAAAGAGTGAATCTCATGGAAAACAAAAGGAAATTGACAAC
>CAZREZ010000086.1:0-9766 GCA_964599115.1 uncultured Bacteroidales bacterium | reverse complement strand
TAACATAAGCATATTTTTTAATAAAATAGTTACTGATTTTTTCAAAGTAACCTTAAATCGGCTTATATTTGTCTGATTTATAATAAAACGAAGGCTTTTTGGACAAACTGCCGTTAGCAACAATTAAAATAACTGCCTTAACGAACATTAATATAACGATATGAAAATAAAAGAATTAAATTCCTATTTAGCAAAAGTAAGCGAATTGTTTACATTCACATGGAGTACGGTAAATGTCAATAATAAAAACCATATAAAATTCCAAGGGCTTAAGAACTTTAGAAAAGGAATTAAGATTTTAGAACAGACTGGACTATTAAAGGAAGAAATTAAAATAATAAAAAATAGCCCTATTTTCACAAATATACAAGATAGTATAAATGTTATTGCTGATGAAGGCAGACCTCTTACTAACGCTATTGAAAATCTTAGAAATGTTGTCAATATACTTAATTCAACATTAACTGAGGTTTCTGGAACTCAAAAAGAAAATTCTGTCAGTATAAGACTTCCTGAAATTAAAGATTTTGATGATTTAGCAAAAAGCGCTCAAGCGTTTCATAATGTATTAACCCAAGCTATTTGCAACGACCAAATAAAAGGTCAGGTAAAAATTGAAAATGTTGAGAATGGTTCTATTTGGTTAGATGTTTGTGTTCATTCAGCTTCAGCTGTCACTTTGATTGGTAGTTTAGCGTGGTCTGCTGCTGTAGTTTACAAAAAAATTCAGGAAGGAAGATTGATTGAAAAACATGTACAAGGTCTTGGAATTAAAAATGAAAGCCTAAAAGAAATTAAATTAAAGCAAACTGAAGCATTAAAATTAATGATTGATGCAGAAGCTCAACAATTGTATTCTACAAATTTTGAAGGTGATAATAACGAACAAATTGAAAGGTTAAAACATTCAATTAAATTGTTATCTGAATTAATTGATAAAGGGGCAGAAATTCATCCTGCATTAAATCAACCTGAAAAAGTTGTTAATTTATTTCCTGACATGAAAAATCTTACTTCAATTGAATCAAAGATTAAAAAATTGAAAGAATAACTGTTGCTAATAAATAAGCTTCAAAAGGCTTGAAAAGCCCAGTTTGAAGCAAATGTTGAAATAAATCCGAGATCGCTTATTCAGGCAATATATTCCCAGTTCTGCATTTGCAAGATTTGTTATTCGCTGATATTTATTTGTTTAGGATTATTTTCATAGGACGCAGAAACTTCATTGGTGAACGTATCCGGGGCAATTCTTCAATGCTATGCATACGGCCCTTTTTGCTGATTTTTCTCATATTTCCGGCAAGGGTAATTCCAGCTGCCGGAACAAGGCAATGTATATGAAGATGCAAAGTTTATTAATGACTTTTATTGTTCTTACCTGAATAACTTTATGTACTTTTGCAGCCAAAAATTTTAAACACGATAACATGTTGACATTTAATGTAATGGGATTGTCGCCCAATTTGTTGAAAGTAATTGAAGAGATGGGATTTATAAAACCAACTCCAATTCAGGAAAAGGTAATACCAATTTTTTTTGAAACAGAAAACGACATAGTAGGACTTGCTCAAACCGGAACAGGTAAAACAGCCGCTTTTGGCTTTCCTATAATTGAGCAAATTGATATCCGCAACAAATCAGTTCAGGCTTTAATATTAGCACCAACGCGTGAACTTTGTATCCAGATTTCCAGGGATTTGCAAAATTATTCGAAATATGTAGAAGGTTTGCGGGTAGTGCCGGTATATGGTGGGGCGCATATAGATACCCAGATCAAAGCACTTAAGAAAGGAGCACACATTATTACTGCTACCCCCGGAAGAATGCTTGATTTGATAAATCGTAAAGTTGCAAATATTACTAATATAAGAACAGTTGTTTTGGATGAGGCTGACGAAATGCTTAATATGGGATTTCGTGATGAATTAGATAGTATTTTAGAAAAAACACCTGATATTAAGAGAACCTTACTTTTTTCAGCAACTATGCCGAGAGAAGTAGCACGCATTGCTAAAAACTATATGAACAACCCGGTAGAAATAACAGTAGGAAAGCAAAATGCCGGTGCTGAAAATATACGACATATTTATTACCAGGTGCATGCTCACAACCGTTACCTGGCCCTTAAGCGTATTGCGGATATTAATCCGGATATTTATGGGATTGTATTTTGCCGAACAAGGATGGAAACCAAAGATGTTGCTGATAAACTTATAAAAGACGGGTATAATGCCGATGCAATTCACGGAGACCTTTCGCAGGTGCAACGCGATCATGTGATGAAGCGTTTTAGGGAAAGATCTTTACAAATGTTAGTGGCTACTGATGTAGCAGCTCGCGGTATTGATGTGAACGACATTTCCCACATAATTAACTATAACTTACCTGAAGAGCTTGATGTATATACTCACAGAAGTGGCCGTACCGGACGTGCAGGTAAATCGGGGGTATCAATTGCAATTGTAAACTACAGGGAAAAGAGCAAGATACCATTGATAGAAAAGATCATTCGTAAGAAATTCGAAAAATTACCAGTACCATCCGGACCTGAAATATGCAAAAAACAACTTTTTAAGTTAATTGGCAAAATGGAGAATGTAGAAGTGGATGAAGCACAAATTGCCCCGTTTATGGATACAGTCAATAAAAAGCTTGAATGGTTGAGTAAAGAACAAATAATTAAACGCTTTGTGTGGCTGGAGTTTAATCGATTTCTGGAATATTATAAAAATGCACCAGATATAAATGAGAAAGCAGAAGATAAACGAGACAAACGTGATAATAGAGATGGTGGTGGCCGCAGTGACAGATTCAAAAGAAGAGGAAAAGGCGATCATACCAGATTCTTTATTAACATAGGCAAAAAAGACGGCGTTGTTCCAAAAATTATTATCGGAATGATTAATGATAATACAAAAGATCGGGATATTAATATAGGAACCATTGACCTGAAAGATAGCTTTTCATTTTTCGAAGTAGAAAAGAAGCATACTTCTAAAGTATTAAAATCATTTCAAAATACTAAATTTAAAGGGCGCCGTGTAAAAGTTGATGTTGCCGAAGAAAAGGACAATGGCAGAAAAAAGGGGAACCATAGAAAGAAATAATTTTCAAGACATACTGAAACTATTCCGCACGTGAGGAAAAATCGAAAATCCTGTAGAATATATTTTTTTTGATATACATTTGAGGAATATAAATTAAATACCCAAACAAAAAAAATTAAGATTTTTATCTCTAATCGAATTTTTATTATTTAATTTGTTTAACCAAAAAGTTGCATTTGCAACTTGAATTCAGCACCTTTAAAAGTAATAAAAAAAATGGAATGGTTTATCACAACTTTAAGACAACACCCGGAACTGGCAATTTTTATGACGATTGCTCTGGGTTTTTTCATCGGAAGATTTAAGTACAAAACTTTCTCGCTCGGGAGTGTAACCAGTGTATTGCTGGTTGGGGTAATTGTGGGACAGCTGAAAATTGATATTTCGGCTGACCTGAAGCAGATATTCTTTTTGATCTTTCTCTTTTCTGTTGGATACAGCGTTGGTCCACAATTTTTTAACAGCATAAAGAAATCCGGCATTCCCCAGTTGATATTCACAGTTCTGATGGCTGTGTTCGGACTGCTTGTTACATGGTTACTGGCAAGAATGATGGGATATGATGCAGGGCAGTCGGCAGGTTTATTGGCGGGAGCACAGACAATATCCGCAGTGATAGGGGTTGGAGGTGATACTATTAATTCATTGAATATTGATGCTGCTACGAAACAGAAAATGATCAATGCAATTCCTGTTTGCTATGCCGTAACTTATCTTTTTGGTACTATAGGATCAGCCTTTATTCTGGCTCAGATCGGCCCGATGTTCTGGGGCGGGATCAAGAAGGCAAGGCAACAATGCCGGAATCTGGAACAAAAAATGGGCATGGACTCACAAGATTTACCTTCAATGATCTCTCCGTTTTCCAAGATTGTATCACGCGCGTATAATCTGGGAGAAAATTCTGTTGCAATTGGAAAAACCGCAAAGGAACTGGAAAAGTATTTTTTAGGAAAAGAGTACCATATTTACGTGGAACGCTTTCGTAAAAAAGGAACAAAAGATAACCTTGATGTTAAACCTGATTATCGTTTCCAGCCACATGACGATATAGTATTACAAGGGCGTGGCGAATATGTGATTACTGAAATGAAAGAACTGGGAAAAGAAATTTTCGACCGTCAGTTATTGAACTTTAAAGTTAGTAATATAAAGGTGATGCTGATAAATAAAAAAGTTGTAGGTATGACTATACGAAAATTAAGCCATCAGAAATATGAATTCAAGGTTAATTTACAAAAGGTCACCAGGGGAGGTATAGAACTCCCTTTATTTCCTGAAACAAAGCTTCAGAAAGGGGACATGCTTTATCTGATCGGGCCGAAAGATGATATTGACAAAGCTGTAAAAATATTAGGATACCCTGATGTGAGGACAGAAAAGACAGATATGATTTCAATTGGCTTAGGGATTCTTTTAGGTGGCTTGATAGGTGTGCTGGCATTGCATATCGGAAAGGCAACAATCAGCTTAAGCACAAGTGGCGGCGTCCTGATTGCAGGACTCTTTTTCGGATGGCTCCGTTCCAAACATCCCACTTTTGCCCAGATACCCGAATCTGCATTATGGATTATGAACAACCTCGGATTGAATGCATTTATAGCTGTAGTTGGAATAACAGCAGCCCCTGGTTTTGTACAAGGATTTAAAGAGGTTGGTCCCATGTTATTCGTAGTAGGCGCCATAGCAACTACTATCCCATTGTTCCTCGGTATGATCATGGCAAGATATGTCTTTAAATTCGATCCCGCTGTTGGTCTGGGGTGCTGTTGCGGTGCCCGTACCACTACAGCTGGCTTACCTGCTGTTCAGGATTCACTGGAAAGCAAACTTCCTGCCCTCGGTTATACGGTGACCTATGCGGTCGGAAACACAGTATTAATTATTTGCGGTATTATCATAGTCTTTCTCATGAGTTAAAAATTATATCCTATGGAAAACAAAATCCCTAAAATAAAAACAGCACGTAAAACAGAAAAAGAACTTGAACAAATGAGTCCGTTCGAGTTAAAAAACAATCTGATTGCGCTTGCCAATCAAAGTACAGACAAGAGCACACATGCTATGTTGAATGCCGGTCGTGGCAACCCCAACTGGATATCAACGATACCGCGTGAAGCATTTTTCACCCTTGGAAAATTCGGTATTGAAGAATGCCGCAGGACAATGAATTATAAGCAGGGCCTGGCAGGTATTCCCGAAATGAAAGGGATTGCAAAACGCTTTGAAAAATTCCTTAGGGATAATAAAACCGAAAAGGATATTGATTTGCTTGCCAAATTATATAAATATGGAATTAAGAACCATAAGTTTGATCCGGATGCCTATGTTCATGAACTTGCAGAGGGTGTTATAGGGGATCAGTACCCTGTACCCGACAGGATGCTGAAACACAATGAAGCAATAGTGCATGATTACCTGGCTCAGGAGATGTGTGACAACAAACCGCCAAAAGGGAAATACGATCTTTTTGCAACAGAGGGCGGTACAGCTGCCATGTGTTATATCTTTGATTCTCTGATGATAAACTTCCTTGTGAAACAGGGAGACAAGATCGCCCTTTTTGTTCCAACCTTCACCCCTTATATTGAAATCCCCGAACTGGATAGATTTAATTTCAATGTAGTTCTTATCGAAGCTAAAGGAAAAACAAAAGAAGGTTTACACAACTGGGAATATCCCGATAAGGAACTGGATAAGCTGAAAGACCAGGAAATCAAAGTGGCTTTTCTGGTTAATCCCAGCAATCCTCCTTCAATGGCGCTGAATCCCCACGAAAGGAAAAAGATCATTGAAATTGTTAAAAAAGACAACCCTAAGCTGATGTTTATCACTGATGATGTTTATGGCACTTTTGTTCATGGATTTCGCTCGCTTATGGCAGGTATACCGCATAATACGCTTTGTGTATATTCCTTTTCCAAATATTTCGGGTGTACAGGCTGGCGTATTGGAGTTATTGCCCTGCATGAGAAGAATATCTTTGACAGGATGATCAAAGAACTTCCTGAAAACAAAAAGAAAGCACTTCACAAGCGATACCACTCAATAGACCTCAATCCCGAAAATATGAAGTTCATAGACCGTATGGTGGCAGACAGCCGTATGGTAGCGCTCAACCACACATCAGGCCTTTCCCTTCCTCAGCAAACCCAGATGATGCTCTTTGCTGCTTTTGCCATTTTCGACAAGAAAAATGCATATAAACAGCTTGCACATAAAATTGTTCAAAAACGGTTGAATCTTCTGTTTGAGGGGATGGGATTCACACTTAAGCCAAATCCCTACCGTACAGGATATTACGCTGAACTTGACATAATGTTATGGGCGGAAAAAAACTATGGTAATGATTTTGCCATGTACCTGAAAAAGAATTATGAACCTGTTGACATCCTGTTCCGGCTTGCCGAACTCTGCTCAATTGTTTTATTAAATGGCGGAGGTTTTGATGCACCCGAATGGTCCATCAGGGTATCGCTGGCAAATCTGAAGGATGAAGATTATATTACAATTGCAAAAGCAATTAAAGAGATAGTAGGTGAATACCTGGAAGATTGGGAGAAAGAAAAATAATTACAACAGGCAAAGGCGAAATAATGCGCATAGTGCAGGTGTGATAAGAACCTTCATTTTCATAAGCATTATGTGAAAATAATCTGGGTTCCTTCTTCGCCACCTACCTTTTCATAAAACTCTCCAATAGTGAGAACGTCTTTTACCTCGTCGTGAAGATCTTCTTTTTTTAGTTTAAACATATCCATAGCCAGTTTGCAAGCATATATCTCCCCTCCACCGGCAGTGATCATTTCGAGAAATTCATCTACCGAAGGAATATCCAATTGTTCCATCTGCTTCTTCATCATGGAAGATACGCCGGCTTCAACACCGGGTAATATGCCCAGTATAGTTGGAAACGGTAATCCTCCGGGCATTCTCATAGCTGGATTACCTACTGTACCCGTATGGAGTTTATTCATTTGTTTTTTAGTGATGGCATCAAGACCAAAAAATGTGAAAAATAATTTGGCTTCGATTCCTTCCATAACAGCTCCGTTACCCATGACCAGGGTAGCATAGACATCTTCGATTGTACCTTTTGAACAAATGATACAAACTTTTTTTAATGGTTTTTCGTTTTTATTCGTACTCATTTTTTTAAATATTTTTGATTAATTAAACACAACTACTTGGTTTTGGTATTCCTGCAATTTTTGATGAAATTTTTAGAGGTCCTCCCGGAAATAATTTATATAATCCTTTAATATCAACTATCCCTGATTTACCCACTTTTCTTATTGTAAGAATATCCCCTGATTCATAAATTTTTCTTAAGAATTCAAGAACTTCAAAATGTTTATCGCTAAGCTCAATATCTTCTTCTTTTGCAATTTCTTTTGCAATTTCTTTATTCCATTGAGATGAATCTGTTAAGTATCCTTCATTGTTTAAATTTACGCTTTGACCAGCTATTGTTTTTTTTTCCATAACTTTAATTTGTTAATTTATTTTTGTATTATTTATATTTGAAAAGCTCTTAATAAATGTAAGCATGTAACCTAAAGTTTGCTTCATTTCAGAACTACGCATTTCTTTAATAATCTTCCACAGTGAATATTTAGGAATGTCTTGTTTTGCAACATTATTGAAAGTTAATAATGAATCGTTAACTAAATTAAGTATTTCAGGCTGAGTGATATTTTTCATTATATCTAATAGTACACCGACATTATCAGCAAGTTGTTTAATATCTTCGGGTGAAAGCTTTGTTACAATATTATCAAAGACCTTACTTAACCCAATAAAAAATTCAAAATATCCTTTTTGCTCCAGCACACTAATTTTCTTAGTAAAATCAATGATCATTTCATTGGCGATTGGTGCAGCGTCTTTTGCAAAATCTGTTATGCTCTCGAAAAGATTTAATATGGTATTAAAATTTTTGATGTTCTTAATAAGTTTCATACCCAAAATCCGAAGTTCTTCCGGATCGATTTCCACTGATTGGTTCTCAAGTTCAAAAACAACACTTTCATACAAATCTTTTCCAATAATTGATACATCTGATATAAGATCATCTGCTGCCTCTGATTTAAGTCGCTGTTGATTAACATAATCTAAAATTAAATCAACTTTATTATTTAATTCATTTATTTGAATTTGAATATTTTTTTCGTCCATTTTGACTTAAATTTATTATAAATATTCTTTTTTCTTTCCAGCCATTGTCATTTCGGCCTCAATAGGCAATTCCTTTCCTTTCAGAAGAATATGCCAGTAAATCCAACGAAAAAGAATTTTACCATAATGATTAATCTTAGTGTTTTTAAGTAAACCAAAAGGACCTATTCCCGGCAAAGGGAATGTTCCGGGCAAAGGTTCGGTGTTATAATTGAAATCAATTAAAGCACCTTTTCCATAACCTGTTTCAATATAACAATTTGCATGACCATCGAACTTTGCCGTTAATGGACGTCCTTCGATAGCGTTCAGTATGTTTTCATATAAAATTTCTCCTGCAAAGTGTGCAACCGAGCCTGCTTTTGAAGTCGGAATATTAGTAGCATCGCCAAGTACAAAAATGTTTTTATACTTTTCCGATTGCAGGGTATGCATATTTGTTGGTATGAAATTCAAATCATCTCCCAAACCACTACGAGCCACCATTTCGTCACCCATATTAACAGGAACAATAGCTAAAACATCGAAAGGCACTTCTTGCTCATCATAAGAAACAAGAGTTTTATTTTCATTATCAATGCGTTCGATATAAAAGTCAGAAATAACTTTTATGTTCTTTTCCGAAAGTAGTTCGCTTAACATTTTAGTTGCAATTGGTTTTGTAAAAGCACCCGACATTGGAGTTACCAAACTAAGATCAACTTTATCGCGAATACCTTTTTTAGTGAAATAGGCCTCGGCAAGACAAATAAATTCTATTGGAGCCACAGGACATTTAAATGGTATTTCGGATATTGCCATTACTAATTTGCCTCCCTCCCATGTTTTGAAAAATTTATGTAAGGCAACAGCTCCGTCAATAGTATAAAAGTCGAAAATACTTTTTTTCCACAATCTATCATTTAATCCTGGGGTTTCATCAATATTGGTTTGAGCACCGGTTGCAATAATCAGAAAATCATATTGAAGCACACGTCCTCCCTGAAGAAAAACTTTGTTGTTTTCAGCATCTACCCTGTCAACATCGGAATAGATAACATTTACACCGGCCGGAAAAAAATCACTTTTAGGTTTTTGAACATCCTGTTTTGAATAAATCCCAAAAGGAATAAACAAAAATCCCGGCTGATAATAATGGGTATTATGCTTGTCAACAATGCTGATTTCCCAATAATCCCGATCTAAAGCTTTTCTAAGCTTGTTTGCCATCATTGTTCCGGCAGTTCCACCACCAAGTATTAATAATCGTTTCATTTTTTTAAGTTTTCTAATTCTATATTACTTTTCATATTTTAAAATACAAAATTAAACTTATATATTTATCTATATGCGTATATACGATATGATAATTATCATATAATAAAAGATGCTGGGCAACAAGAAAAAAGCAAACTAATAAAGCCGTTCTTGCAATTCAATATAAATTTTCTCCTGTTTTCCGCATCTGGACACCCTAAACATAAATATTTATAAAGAATTTT
>CAZREZ010000085.1:0-9825 GCA_964599115.1 uncultured Bacteroidales bacterium | reverse complement strand
CTTTTGCTCCGCTATTGTCAGCAACAGATAATCTTGATTCTTGTTGTATCATAATTATTTAACTCTTTCAATTATTTCAACTAATCTCCAGCATTTATTTTTGCTCAATGGTCTGGTTTCCATAATACGAACCTTATCACCAATATTACAGTCGTCTTTTTCGTCATGAGCTGTGAACCTTGATGTTTTTTTCACAAATTTGCCGTAGATAGGGTGCTTAACTTTTCTACCTATCTCAACAACAATTGATTTGTTCATCTTGTTGCTCACAACTATTCCAGTTCTTTCTTTTCTTAAGTTTCTTTCCATGTTCTTAATATATTATTTTATTGCTGAACTTTTTCTGTTTGAATTTCCTCAAAACTACGTTTTCTTAATTCTGTTTCAATTCTTGCAATCATTCTCCTGAATACTTTAATTTTATTCGGATTTTCCAACGGAGAAACTGCATGATTAAGTATGAGCTTAGTTAGTTGTTTTTTTTCTTCTTCTAACCTTTCCATGAGTTCAACAGTACTCATTTCTAAAATTACTTCTTGTTCCATTTTTAATTATTTTCAATATTCGACATAATCTCTTCTTGCAACAAATTTTGTAGTTATAGGAAGCTTTTGAGCAGCTAATCTTAATGCTTCTTTAGCTATTTTAAGAGGAACGCCTTCAGCTTCAAATAAAATTCTTCCTGGAGTAACCCTTGCTACAAAATATTCAGGAGCGCCTTTACCTTTTCCCATACGTACCTCAGCAGGTTTTTTAGTGATGGGTTTGTCAGGAAATATTCTTATCCATATCTGTCCTTCACGTTTCATATAACGTGTAACAGCCTGACGTGCTGCTTCAATTTGCCTTCCGGTTATCCATGTTTCTTCTAATGCTTTAATACCAAATGACCCAAATGCAAGCTGATTCCCTCTTTGGGAATTACCCTTCATTTTGCCTTTTTGCATTCTTCTGTATTTTGTTTTCTTTGGCTGTAACATTATAACTATTTTAAAATATCAATGTTTTTTTTATCTTCTTTTACGAGGAGCTTTGCCCCTTGGACCTGATTGTTTTGATTTTGAGCCTATACTGATAGTTGGCACCAACTCGGGTTTTCCGTATATTTCGCCTTTACAAATCCACACTTTTATTCCAATTCTACCATAAGTTGTATGAGCTTCAGTAAGAGTATAATCAATATCAGCTCTTAAAGTATGAAGTGGTGTTCTTCCTTCTTTATACATTTCGCTACGTGCCATTTCTGCTCCTCCTAACCTGCCCGAAATCAGAACTTTGATTCCTTCTGCTCCTATTCTCATTGTTGAAGCAATAGCAGTTTTTATTGCCCTGCGGTAAGAAATTCTTCCCTCAATTTGTTTTGCAATAGTATTTGCAACAATTACTGCATCTAATTCAGGTCGCTTAATCTCAGAAATATTAATTTGAATTTCTTTTTTTGTAATCTTTTTCAGCTCCTCCTTTAATCTATCAACTTCCTGTCCGCCTTTTCCGATTATTATTCCGGGGCGAGCAGTAAAAATATTTACAGTAACAAGTTTAAGTGTACGTTCAATAATAATTTTTGAAATACCTGCTTTTGCCAAACGGGCATGGAGGTATTTTCTTATTTTATCGTCTTCAATAAGTTTAGGTTCAAAATTTTTACCGCCGTACCAATTAGAATCCCATCCTTTTATGATTCCTAATCTTAAGCCTATTGGATTTGTTTTTTGTCCCATTAAGATATTATTAATTATTTTTTAATTTCTTTTAAATTATTTTCTTCATTAATTATTTTGCCTCTGCTATCAAGAATTATAGTAACGTGATTAGAACGTTTTCTAATTCTGTGGGCACGTCCCTGGGGTGCAGGTCTGATCCTTTTTAACTGTCTTGCACTGTCAACAGATATTTCCTTAATATATAAGTTGCTGTCCTCAATTCTAACACCCTCGTTTTTAGTCTGCCAGTTTGCTATTGCCGACAGCAGAAGTTTGTGTAATCTGTTTGAAGATTCTTTAGGTGATTTTTTTAATTCATGTAATGCTGTTTCAACATTCATCCCTTTAATCAAATCAGCAACTAATCTCATTTTCCTGGGTGAAGTAGGACAATTATTCAGTCTGGCAAAGAATTTATTTTTCCTTGCTTCATTTAATTGTTCTGCTCTTATATGTTTTCTTACTCCCATTATTTAAAATTTTAAAAAAAATAAAATTATTTTCTTCCTTTATCCTTTTTTCTCCCTGCATGACCTCTGAATATCCTTGTAGGAGCAAACTCGCCTAATTTATGTCCAACCATATTCTCGGTTATATAAACAGGTATAAATTTATTTCCATTATGAACAGCAATTGTTTGTCCTACAAAGTCAGGAGAAATCATTGATGCTCTTGACCATGTTTTAATAACAATTTTCTTCTTACCTCCACCGGTTTCAATAACTTTTTTCTCGAGTTTATAATTTATAAAAGGGCCTTTTTTTAGAGAACGACTCATATTAACAAATTTTAATTTTGATTATTTCTTTCTTTTTTCAATAATATATTTATCTGAATACTTTTTCTTTGATCTTGTTTTAAATCCTTTAGCTGGTATTCCTTTTCTTGAACGCGGGTGACCGCCTGATGCTCTACCTTCGCCCCCACCCATTGGATGATCAACAGGATTCATTGCCACACCTCTTGTTCTCGGGCGTCTTCCAAGCCATCTGCTTCTTCCGGCTTTTCCGGAACGTTCAAGGCTATGGTCTAAATTTGATACCATACCTACAGTAGCTCTACAAGTTTGAAGAATCATCCTTGTTTCGCCTGAAGGCAGTTTTATAATTGCAAATTTTCCATCCCTTGACATCAATTGTGCGTGTGAGCCTGCACTTCTTGCTATCTTAGCCCCAGCTCCGGGTTTGAGTTCAATATTATGAATAATCGTTCCGAACGGGATTTCGCTTAAATACAATGTGTTCCCAATATCAGGAGAAACTCCTTTACCTGATACTATTTGCTGTCCAACTTCTAATCCGTGAGGAGCAACGATATATCTTTTTTCCCCATCAGCATAAAACACTAACGCAATCCGCGATGTTCTGTTCGGATCATATTCTATTGTTTTTACTATTGCAGGAACACCTTCTTTCTCTCTTTTAAAATCAACTATCCTGTAATTTTGTTTATGACCACCACCCATGTATCTCATGGTCATTTTTCCTTCACTGTTCCTTCCACCTGATTTTTTCTTCGGAGCTAATAATGATTTCTCCGGTTTCGTAGTTGTAATATCGTCAAATGCACTTATTATTTTAAAGCGTTGACTGGGTGTTGTCGGTTTGTATTTCTTTAAAGCCATCTTTTAAATATTGCTATAAAAATCAATTGTTTCACCTTCAGCTAATGTAACTATAGCTTTTTTATATGATTTGGATTTCCCGGTAATAAGTCCGGCTTTTGTAAAACGCGATTTGGTTTTGCCTGAATAATTCATAGTGTTCACAGATTTAACTTCAACTGCATAAATTTCTTCTACTGCTTCTTTGATTTGAAGTTTATTTGCGGTTTTTTGAACAATAAAACCATATCTGTTTAAGTTCTCGCCCAAACTTGTCATTTTTTCTGTTATCACCGGCTTTACTATAATACTCATTGTTTTAAAATTTATTATTTATATTATTATGCGAATAGTTCTTCAATTTCTTTTAAAGAACTTTCAGAAATCAATAAGCTGTTTGCATTTAATATATCATAAGTATTTATATTTGATGCTTTTGTAATTTGAGTTTTTTTTATGTTCCGTGATGATAAGTATATATTTTCTTTTTTTTCAGTAAGAATTAATAATGTTTTTGAGTCTGCAAGATTAAAGCTGTTTAAAAACTCAATATAATTTTTAGTTTTTGGAGAATCAAAATCAAAATCTTCAAGAATGAAAATATTATTATCTTTTGCTTTATAAGTTAAAGCAGATTTACGGGCTATTCTTTTTAGTTTTTTATTAAGCTTAAAGTTGTAATCTCTCAGGTGAGGACCAAAAGCCCTTCCTCCTCCTCTGAATATTGGCGATTTAATATCACCGGCTCGAGCAGTTCCTGTTCCTTTTTGCCTTTTGATTTTTCTTCTGCTTCCGGAAACAGCATTTCTTTCTTTTGTACTATGTGTACCTTGTCTTTTATTTGCCATAATTTGTTTTACTTCCAAATAAATAGCATTATCATTAGGTTCAATAGCAAAAATTGAATCGCTTAATTCTACTTTTTTCGTAGTTTTATCTCCGTTAATATTATATACTGCTAACTCCATCTTTCAATAATTAAATATGAATTTTTTGGACCGGGCACTGCACCCTTAACAATTATCAAATTTTTCTCAGGAATAATTTTCAATACCTTTAGGTTTATCATTTTCACACGATTACCGCCTGTTCTGCCGGCCATTCGCATACCTTTAAAAACCCGTGAAGGATAAGATGATGCTCCTATCGAACCCGGCGCTCTCAATCTGTTATGCTGACCATGCGTGGCATCACCCACACCTTTGAAATTATATCGTTTCACAACTCCCTGAAAGCCTTTTCCTTTTGAAATTCCAACAACATCAATAAATTCACCCTCAATAAATATATCAACAGTTAAAACATCACCAAATTTCTTTTGATGCCCTACTTCAAATCTGCTGAATTCCCTTATAATTTTTTTTGGCGTAACTCCTGCTTTGGCAAAATGCCCCTTTAATGCTTTTGAAACATGCTTTTCACTTTTATCTTTATAAGCTAACTGAATCGCATCATATCCATCATTGGCTTTTGTTCGCACCTGTGTTACAACACATGGCCCAGCTTCAATAACAGTGCATGGTAAATTTTTACCATCATTGCTGAAAATGCTGGTCATTCCTATTTTTTTTCCAATTAATCCTGACATCTTATATATAATTTTATATATATAACTAAACTTTAATCTCTACTTCTACTCCACTGGGTAATTCCAGTTTCATCAATGCATCAATAGTTTTAGTAGTTGTACTGTAAATATCTAAAAGTCTTTTATAAGAACATAGTTGAAATTGCTCTCTTGATTTTTTATTAACAAAAGTCGCCCTTAAAACTGTATATATTTTTTTATTCGTTGGTAATGGTATTGGTCCGTTAACAACAGCACCTGTTGATTTTACAGTTTTTACGATTTTTTCGGCAGATTTATCTACCAAATTATGATCGTATGATTTTAACTTTATTCTAATTTTTTGACTCACGTTATTTTATTTTTATTAATAAAAACAATTTCTGTATTTTTATCTTTTGTCTTTTATCTTAATAATTCATAACATACCCCTTAATCTTATATAAAACCTCATCAGTAATTCCCTGAGGCACTTCGGCATAATGCGAAAATTCAAGATTTGAAGTTGCTCTTCCTGATGTAATTGTTCTTAAGGCTGTAACATATCCGAACATTTCTACTATAGGCACTTTTGCATGTATTACCTGATTACCTATTTTTGAAACTACATCTTCAAGCTGCCCTCTTCTTTTATTTATATCGCTTGTAACTTCTCCGATATATTCATCCGGAGTAATAATTTCGGTTTTCATGATAGGTTCAAGTAAAACCTGTTTAGCTTTTTTACATGCATTTTTATATGCCAGACTTGCGGCAATTTCAAACGATAATGAATCGGAATCAACGTTATGGTATGATCCGTCAAGCAAAAGAACTTTTAAATTATCCATCGGGAATCCTACTAACACTCCATTCATCATTGCAGACCTAAACCCTTTTTCAATTGCCGGAATATATTCTTTAGGAATGTTTCCACCCTTAACTTTATTTATAAATTGCAATCCCTTAATCCCTTCATCAGCAGGTGAAACTTCCACTAAAATATCAGCGAATTTGCCCCTGCCTCCTGTTTGTTTTTTATATATTTCTCTATGTTCAACAGTATTAACAATTGCTTCTTTATAAGCTACCTGTGGTATTCCCTGATTACAATCAATAAAAAATTCTCTTTTTAACCTGTCAATTATTATTTCAAGGTGTAATTCACCCATGCCATTAATAATTGTCTGCCCTGTTTCTTCATCAACTCTAACTGTAAAAGTAGGATCTTCTTCAGTCAGTTTACTTAATGCGATACTCAGCTTATCAACTTCTTCCTGGGTTTTCGGCTCAATTGCCATACTGATCACCGGCTCAGGGAATGAAATTTTTCCAAGTAACAAAGGATGTTTAATATCTGTAAGCGAATCACCTGTGCGAATTAGTTTAAAACCGATAGCAGCACCAATATCACCTGCTTCAATTTTTTTCATTGGTTTTTGTTTATTTGCATGTATCTGCATGATACGGGCAATGCGCTCTTTTTTGTTGGTATTTGTATTCAGCACATAAGAACCTGCATTCAAAGAACCTGAATAAACTCTGAAAAATGCCACTCTTCCAACATAAGGATCAGTAGTTATTTTAAATGCCAATGAACTGAATGGTTCTTTTGGGTCGGCTTTTCTAATTTCTTCTTTATTTGTATATGGATTTATTCCGGTAACTGGAGGGACATCAAGTGGGGATGGTAAAAAGGCTGCTACTGCATCAATTAATCTCTGTACACCTTTATTTTTAAATGAGGAACCACAAATAACAGGTGTAATTCTCATTTCAATAGTAGCTTTTCTAATAGCTGAAATTATATCATCTTCTGATATTAATTCAGGATTTTCAAGAAATTTAACAAACAACTCATCGTTTTCTTCAGCAACACCTTCAATTAATTTTGTTCTGTATTCAAGCACAACTTCTTTGATCTCATCAGGAATATCAACTTCAAAAATTTTCGAACCTTTAGAATCGTAATCCCACACATAAGCTTTATTTTTTATAAGATCAACAATTCCCTGAAAAAGATCTTCCGAACCAATCGGTATTTGAACCGGAATAGGATTTGCTTTTAATTTTTCTTTGATCTCAGAAACTACTTTGAAAAAATCAGCTCCTGCACGATCCATTTTATTAACGTAACATATACGCGGAACATTATAGTGGTCGGCTTGTCTCCAAACCGTTTCGGATTGCGGTTCAACGCCACCGACAGCACAGAACAGGGCAACTGCTCCATCAAGCACTCTCAGCGACCTTTCAACTTCAACCGTAAAATCCACATGACCCGGAGTATCAATTATATTAATTTTGTATGGTTCGTTATTATAATCCCAAAAAACGGTTGTTGCTGCCGAAGTTATGGTAATGCCTCTTTCCTGCTCCTGTATCATCCAATCCATTGTGGCAGTACCATCGTGAACTTCCCCGATTTTGTAATTAATACCGGTATAATACAATATGCGCTCAGTAGTTGTGGTTTTACCCGCATCAATATGAGCCATAATGCCAATGTTTCTTGTATGTTCTAATTTTTCAGACATTGTATATATTATACCTTTTCTTATATTTTTTAAAATCTAAAATGAGAAAACGCTTTATTAGCTTCAGCCATTCTGTGAGTATCTTCTTTTTTCTTAAATGCAGAGCCTTCTTCTTTATATGCTGCAATAATTTCACCTGCTAATTTTTGTCCCATACTTTTTTCATGGCGTTTTCGTGCATAATTCACCAAAGCTTTCATTCCGATAGACATTTTTCTTGAAGGTCTGATCTCTGACGGTATCTGGAAAGTAGCTCCACCAATTCTTCTGCTTCTAACTTCAACAGCCGGAGTAACATTTGCCAATGCTTTTTTCCAAACTTCCAATCCATCCTCTTTTGTTTTTTCCGAAACTATATCAATTGCTTCGTAAAATATTTTAAATGAAACGTCTTTCTTTCCTTGTAACATTATATTATTAATAAATTTTGTAACCAAAACATCATTATATTTTGGGTCAGGAAGAATAATTCTTTTTTTTGGACTTGATTTCCTCATTTTATTATATTACAAATTAAGATTTTATTTTTTCTTAGCTCTTTTTGTACCGTATTTTGATCTTCTTTGTGTTCTATCTTCAACGCCGGAAGTGTCCAGTGCTCCTCTTATAATATGGTATCTAACACCGGGAAGGTCTTTAACTCTTCCACCCCTGATCATAACAATTGAGTGTTCCTGCAAATTATGACCTTCGCCAGGAATATAAGCATTAACTTCTTTTCCATTCGTTAATTTTACTCTTGCAACTTTCCTCATTGCCGAATTCGGCTTTTTTGGTGTAGTTGTATAAACTCTCACACAAACGCCTCTTTTTTGAGGACATGAGTCTAATGCAGGTGCTTTGCTCTTATCCGTTAATTTTTTTCGTCCCTTGCGAACTAATTGTTGTATTGTAGGCATATTATTTTTTTTGTTTAATAAAAAACCCTCTTTAAAATACTTAAAAATTTATTGTGATCCGAAAAAATATAAGGAAAGATATTAACGATTCAGACAATTTTCCCTGCAAATTTCAAATAAAATTCTTGTTATTTTTTCTTGCAGTTGAAACCTATATTTGTCTGTGTTTATCAGGTTCCTCAAGCTTTTCAACCAATTCAATAAATACACTTCTATTTTGGGGCTGCAAAGGTAAAAATTAATTTTACATTTCCAATATAATTTTAAAAAAAATATTTTAGCTGGAATTGAGGGGGTTTCTGTATGTAAATTTAAAAAAAACAGCAAAATAATATTTTGATGTGCTGATAAACACAAAAAAAGCGGGAGTAAATAAAAAGGGCTCATCGCATGTTTTACGGCATACTTTTGCAACTCATTTGCTTGAAGCCGGGGTTGATATACGGTATATACAGGAATTGCTGGGGCATAGTTCATCAAAAACAATATAAATCTACACTCATGTAGTAAATAAGTATTTGCAGAAAATAAAAAGTCCGAGATAATTTGTATATTTAAATTATTTTTATATATTTGAAAAATAAAATTATGAAACAATATCTTCTAAATACAAAAACGTTATTAATCAACGCATTAACAAAGTATACTACAACGGACAAAGGCAAAATATAGCGCATAGTATAGTGTATATTTAGGAGTTAGCGGGCAGTTTAATGAACCTGCGCAACCAATTGATAACAAAATGAATCTGATATTGAAAAAGACACAATATAAACTTAAAATAAGCTATGATAAAAAAAATGTTACTCGGATTGTCACTATTATTAGCTTTATCCTGTAATAAGGATGATGGCAATTCTCCTATCAAACAAGAAATCGGAAACGTTTGGCTTAGTGGTGGTTTAGCATATTGCGCCGAACAAATACATCTTGACAATAGCGATACCTTAATAGTTAATTTAGAAGATATAATATCTTTTAGGTCAGGTGATAGGGTGACTGTTAAATACAAAGAAATTGGTATAAATGAGTTTTGTTCTCCATATATTGATTGTGAAATCATCGAAATTAAAAAAGTTGAATAAATTCTAGGATTGAAGTATAATTAAGCTAAGATTATTTTGATAACTACAGACTTTTTAATTGGAGTAAATAGTGATTTATACATTAGCCGAAAGCGAATTCTGATTTGAGAAACGGTGGAATCAGAAAATAATATTGATAAAAAACCGACCCGCTAACATTTTGTATAAGTAATGGCAGGGAAATTGCTTAATATCATGGTTTGTAGCCCGCTCAAACTTCATCACGGTTTGACAGGAAAGTACTACGCACTCTGCCACTACTCATACAATTTACCGTTGTGTGCCATATGGTACGTTAAAGAGACACAGTTAATTGAACACTCCGATATAATTTTTTATACAAACACCAATATTAATAATCAAAATGAAAAATCTATTTATCAAATTTTGTTATCTGCTCGTGACTGGTGTATTGCTCAGTAGCTGCAACGAAAAGCCACAAGTTAAAATCA
>CAZREZ010000084.1:0-9835 GCA_964599115.1 uncultured Bacteroidales bacterium | reverse complement strand
AATACTTGTATAATATTTTTTTTTAGTTATAATTTTTTTAATTTTGAATGTAAACTACGATTACTATCATCTTTCAAAATGATGTAATAAACGCCGGGGTTGCTATTCTCAAGATTTAATTCAATACTGGAATCCACTTCTGTACTAACAGATATTTTATTAATTAATACTCCCGAAATTGTTACAATACTTAATTCCGTTGGCTGCCATGAAAGACCACTCCAATTTATATGAAACTTACCGGTTTGCGTGGGATTAGGGTAAACATACATTTTCGTTAATTGGTTTGATTCATCAATACCCGATGTATTTTGAATGTTAACTTCTGCAGAACCAAAGTTAAACTCTCCATCAATTACTGTAATAATATGATCGCCATAGCAAAGGTTTTCAAATATATCTGTTGAACTATATATTTCTTCTGCAGTAGTATCTGATAATAGGAAATAATGATATGGAGGATCTGCAAAAGACGAGCTAACAACATCAATTTTAATCCTACCTGAACAATCGCCTAATGTATCATGATTAAGAATTGAAACTTCCAATTCCAGCACAAAATATTTATCTTCAGGAATAATCTGGGCATTTACAATTGTGTTATAGAGCACGTTTGATTTGCTTTCTCCATCATCATAGTTATCAGCTTTTCTTGTTGATCCAGATGAATAATAAACATAATTGCGTAAATGCTGATGATAATACGCATATGCATGCCCCGGCTTAGCAATTCCTACTGAAGCCAGATTTATTCCCATCCATTGTTGATCTTTATGTGGAACAGTAACGGTATCAGGTGAAGTGTACATACTCGACGTTTTGTAATAGAAATCCCATATGGTATCGCACCATGATTCACTTAATAGTGTTTGATTAATCGGTGTTGTTGGGAGTTGTTGAATACCATAAACCATTCGTGGATCTCCGGGTTCGCCAAAGGCCACTAAAGAATTTATCGAACTTTCATACATATTTCCCACTACCTTATAATAGTCAGTATAAGAATTTGGATAGGGTGAATCAGGTTCTTCAATCTGCCAATATTTTTTTGCCGATCTGATTTCTGAGGCCAATTGCAATCTACCTGTATTTTTTATATTTTCATCACCAAGAGCATCTCCAAGTAAATACAGTCCGTACCAGGCGTTGGTTGCCTCGCTTGTACTTTCCTGATTATTACCACCTCCTCCTGCATTTGTAAGACCCTGTGCCCATGAATGCCCATCGTACCAATCCATAAAACGATTTTTTACAAAATATGGGTCGTCATTCCCCGGGTTGGCCAGATCTCTTGCTAACAGCATTATTTTATTCCGATATTCTTGTATCCAAACAGTGTCTGTTTTTCCAATAGCTGCTGCTGCATATAAAAAGTATCCATAATGAAAATGATGATCGGTGTAAATGGAATTGTGAAAACCTGCCCCCAAACTATTATAGTCGATTGTATTAATCATTCCACCCCAGTGATTTTCATAAAGCAGTGGATTAGGAGTAAAGCTTGTATTTGGAATTATAATAGGGCTGCTTCCGTTTAGCCAACGATTGAGTTCCTTTTTCAAGGTGTCACGGATATTTCGTGCCATTTCAGCAGTGGGATACCACTGTCCTAGCTCATCGGCTATCACAGCAAGTCTGCCTTTTTTAGCCAATTCCTTTCCCCCAAAATAAGTAGAAGAGTTTATTTGATTGATTACTGATACATGGACAGGGAAGACACCATATGCTCCGCTAATGGTGTCATGATCACCCCGCAACACTTTATATAATATATCTCTATACTTAGTTAACACATTGGAGTTAAGATTATGATCTGGTGAATACCATGTATAATTGACCAAAGGTTCATACATAGTCCAAACCTTTCCAAAAACACCTGTTAAATTACCTTTAATTGTTTTATACTGATCTAATACTGAATCTTTAGGTGTTGAAGCATCAAGTATATCCAGATGGTGAGGAAGGGCAAACATAAGCAATGAGTCATTTGAAGGTAAATTTGTTTCCCATATAAATTTCATTACAGCAGAATCGGCATTGTTATCAATTGACGCTGAGAAAGCCCCTGAAACAGGGTAAAAATTGGAATACTTATCTAGCACATCCAATTTCTGCATAACATTTACTGAATCATTGTATGGGTCAAATGGTGGACCGGGTTCATCTATTGCACATAAATAAGCGGCCCGCAAGGTTCCTGTAAAAGTTGAGTCACATAACAATGCTGCTTGCAGTGGAGACGATGTGTTAACATTTAAATAAGCATTATATGCTTTGAACTTGACAGGTTCTGAGGTATAAAGTACCCAATAAATAAAATTTCCAGGACCACCATCACCATTTAATCTTAAGATGAATCTTTTCCCTTCCACTTCTGTAGGATTACCCACATTAACAAATGGATCGCCGCCAACAGAAATAGCTGCTAACGATCTTGCTTGAGATGCTAGGTAAGGAGTCATATTATTATATTTCATTGTTACATAAGGCATGCCTTTTGCGATGGGTGCCTCCATATAATCGCCTGTGTACCCGCTACCAGATACCCATTTTGAATATTTAATTGTAACTGATAAATCATCATAACTAGAAATAAAAGCTTTAATACTATCTTGGTCAATACATCCTGTATAAGATATGTTACCAAAATACAGATCCCATGCAGGGCTATATGTAACACTAAAAACACCGGGGACTACAGGAGGGTTCGGACTTGACTGAGTAATTGTATAAGGCCTATATCCAAAACCAAGCCTCCTATTTGCTTTGGAATATTGCGTCCATCCTCCAGTTCTGGGGATTGTCCCAAACCCAATGGTATATGGATAAGAAAAAAATGGCGAAGTACCAACTGTACTATCTGGAACAAAGTATGTTAAGGAGTCCTTAATGCCAAGGAATAGATTTTTAAACCACACATTTGTTGGAAAAGGGTAAGAGAGTGAGTCGAGCATAAATGATCTGGGTACAACATTATGAACCCGATTAAAATACTCAGGTGGTGCAATGGTATCAAACGATTTTTCGTAGTTCCATGTTTGTGATTGCATGATAGTCTGATAGCCAAGAACAATTATTAGTGCTAAAAATAATTTAAAGTAGTTTCTCATTTTTTTCTAATTAAAAGGTTAGTGTTTACAATAAGATTGTAAAATTAATAAATATAAATATAAAATGCATCGGCAAATTACCTATTTTGTCATAAGTAATTTACCTATTTTTTGCAACAGAAAACCAAAAATAATCGTACTCAGCTGGCGCTCTATTGTTTAACGAGTGCCTTATAATAAGTCGTTTATAACGACAAATAAAATTATTCAAATAAATTTAGTAATTTGGTGTAAGCAGAAAATATAAAACTTTTGATCAGGAAGAAGCCTGTTTTGCGACTCTAAAACTGAAAGGATATTCAGGCTTACACTTGTCCGGTTTCCGGCGGTAACAAGCGTCAGCCGAAAACCGTATGATAAAAATAAAAGTTTGTAAATGGCACTTACAAGTAAACTGATACTGAACATAAAGGCCCGCCTGACCAGTCGGGCAGGCAAACAGATAAAGAAACAAACAGCATTAAACTATTTAGTTAGTTTATACGAAAATAGTCCTTTAGATTTGCAAATATATTATTAATTTAGTTAAACATTTGAATATTAATATTATGATTACTTTTTCTTTTTTGCTTACTTTTTTCTTTTTGTCAATAAATGTTAATTTGTTAATAACTTTGAAGATGATAAATAAAGATAAACCAAACCGTCAGGGGCGAATTAAGATTTGTCAAGGTTATTAGTCCTATATACGGATTAAATCCCCTGACGGTGTTTTGAACGCAGTTCCAAATAGAAATTCAAGGCATTTAGGCCTATTATCAAGGACTCGGATTACATTCAAAACTTGGTTATCTTTAAAATGTTAAATCATTAAATAGAGAACGCTATGCAAACAAAAGTACAAAATTTTATTGGTATTGATATTTCAAAAGAGACCTTTGACTTGGCTCTTATAAAAAATTGTAATAAAAACGATATAACAAGTACTGGTTTCGACAATACCATTACCGGATTTAAAAAAATGAAAAAGCTATTGATCAAGGAATTTAATATTGATTTAAAGAAGACAATCTTTTGTTTAGAGTATACAGGTATATATTCAATGGCGATAGCTAAGTTTCTAGTAATGGAAGGATGCAGTGTTTGGATGGAAAATCCAAGCCAGATAAAATATTCCTTAGGGTTACAAAGAGGGAAAAATGACAAAGTTGATGCCAAGCGCATAGCTACCTATGCTTATAAGAACAGAGAGGATGCCAGGTTATGGGAGCTCCCAAAAGATGTACTATACCAAATAAAAAGCATGTTGGCTTTAAGGGAACGGTTAATGGATTCAAAGAATGCAATATTACACCCTATAAAAGAACTTATGTCCATAGGTGAAAAACAAGCAGCAGAGAATTTAAAAAAAGTGTGTAAAAAATCTATTGATTCAATGGAAAAGGATATAGAACAGATAGAAAAAAAATTAGACGGACTCATTGAAGTCGATGAAGAAATTAGCCGGCTTTACAACCTTGCACTTTCTGTTCCTGGTATTGGTAAATTCACAGCTTTGTTTTTACTTTATCATACCAATGAATTTAAAATGTACAAAAATGCAAAACAACTGGCTACTTATTCAGGAGTAGCCCCATTTGAACATACTTCGGGAACAAGTGTAAAAGGCAAAACACGTGTCAGTCACATGGCAAATAAAACGCTAAAACGATTATTGACAATGGGAGCTATATCAACTATTGCACACAATGGAGAAATGAAAAAATATTTCGACAGAAAAGTAAAAGAAGGCAAAAACAAAATGCTTGTAATAAATGCAGTTAGAAATAAAATTATTCACAGGCTCGCGGCTGTGATCAAAAGGGGTACACCATACCAAAAATGGACTACCCCAGTAGTAATCACAGTTAATTAAATGGTTAAAAAAGTGTTAATAACTTTAGTTGTAAGAAACTTTGCTGAATCATAGAAATCCGTATGGACGACACGAAGTCCATGCATACGGACTCTTCTTTCAGTCATATGTGTGCGTTTCATTATTGTTGCATAATATTTTTATTTTGATAATTATTTTTTTTCAATCTCAATTTTTTGTATCTTTGTTTAATATTAATATCATGTATCATGAACAAAATAATTGTTGAAATAGATGATCTTTCCAATGTAAAACGCTTTATAAGTATTTTAGAAGATTTGAAATATGTCAAGTTTTATACTGCTGAAAAAGAAGAATTTAAAAATTTGGCACCTCTTACAGATGAAAACTGGATAAAACCCGGCAGACCAGCTACTGACGAGGAATTTGAAGCCATGATAAAAGAATGTGAACAAGAATATGAATCAGGTCTAAGTATGACTTCAGAGCAAGCAAAATCTCTTACATTAGAAAAAATAGCAGCATGGAGAAAAAAAAGCTCAAGGTAAAATATGAACCTAAAGCTGAACAGTCTATTTTTAGAATCTCTGTTTACATTGCAGAAAAAGGATATAAAGAAACGGCTGTAAAATTTAACGATATACTTTATAATTTTTGTGATTCGCTTGCCTTATTCCCTGAAAAATATCCTGTTTGTAAAAAGCCTATACTTGCTAAACGTAAACTCAGATGTGCTGTATTCAAAAAGAATTACATTTTCATTTACAAAATTATTAAAAATGAACTAATTATTTTTAATGTTATTCATAGCAGCCGGTATATTTATTAGTCATCTACTGAATATTACAGCTTACCAATTGCTTGTTTCATAGAATTAAAAATTATTTTTAATTTGCATAAGAACTTCAAATATAATATTTTTGAAAAACAGAATTTTATTATGAATTGTATATATAATTTAATTAGAAAGAAGGTTTATTATGGAAGATTTTAAACATTTTAAAAGTATTTTGATTGCAATATTAATAGGCATCTGGTTTCTGGTTTTTCAAAATGCAGGAATTATACCTCAGGTATTGCCAACAAAAATTACTTCGGATACTGCAATATTGGTTAGAGGAAGTGTTGATATTGAAAGCATTGTATATATTAAAGGCAGTGTAGATGCAAACATTGAAAGCATTAATGGATATGCAAAATTCTATAAAGATCCGAGAACCGGTCAGTATTATGTGTTGCCTGTAACCGACCCGTATGAATAAATAATTTTAGTATGCTCTTAAATTCTGTTGACTGGATAATCGTTATAGGTTTTTTTGTTTTTTCTGTTGCAATTGGTGTTTATGCTTCCAAAACAGCCGGGAAAAATTACACGGAATATTTTCTTTCAGGCAGGAACATGCCTTGGTGGCTACTTGGAATTTCAATGGTAGCTACCACCTTTTCATGCGACACTCCCAATTTGGTAACTGATATAGTAAGGCAGAACGGCGTTGCCGGTAACTGGGCATGGTGGGCATTTTTATTAACAGGTATGCTAACCGTATTTATTTATGCAAAATTATGGCGTCGCTCCAAAGTACTTACCGACCTTGAGTTTTATGAGATCCGCTATAGCGGAAAAATGGCAGCCTTTTTAAGAGGGTTCAGGGCAATATATCTCGGTGTTTTTTTTAATATAATTGTAATGGCGTCAGTATCGCTTGCTTTAATTAAAATCGGTGCTGTGATGCTACACTGGTCTGCTGTAAAAACACTTATTGTTGCTATGAGCATTACGGTCATTTATAGCACACTCGGAGGATTACGAGGAATTTTAATGACTGATTTTTTTCAGTTTATTATCTCAATGATTGGAGCACTTGGAGCAGCAATAATTTTAGTTAATATGCCTGAGATTGGCAGTTTGAATGAATTGATCTCAAACGAAAACGTTATACCAAAATTAAATCTCTTACCTGATTTTTCAAATACTGATGCTTTAATAACTTTGTTAATACTACCGCTGGCTGTTCAGTGGTGGAGTGTTTGGTATCCGGGTGCAGAACCCGGAGGAGGCGGATATATTGCCCAGCGGATGTTATCGGCAAAATCTGAAAAAGGTGCTATGAAAGCAACAATGTTATTTAATGTCGCACATTATGCTTTACGTCCGTGGCCGTGGATTATCGTTGCTCTGGCTTCTTTAATAATATTTCCTGACCTTGCATCTTTAAAAGCAGCTTTCCCTGGAGTTGACCCTGAAATTGTTAAAAACGACTTTGCATATCCGGCAATGCTAAGCTTTCTTCCAAAGGGCTTTCTGGGTTTAGTGGTTGCATCATTGATTGCAGCATTTATGTCAACAATTTCCACACAATTAAACTGGGGCTCGTCTTATGTTGTTAATGATTTTTATAAAAGATTTTTAAATCCGCAGGCAAGCGAAAAAAATCTTGTGCTGGCAGGACGTTTCTCAACTGTTATATTAATGATGATTACTGTAATCATTGCACTTTTATTAAGCAATGCCTTGCAGGCGTTTAATATTTTGCTTCAGATAGGTGCCGGCACAGGGCTGATATTTATTTTGCGATGGTTTTGGTGGAGGATAAATGCTTTCAGTGAAATTACAGCAATGATAGTTTCATTTATTATTGCTTTGTATTTCCAGATTATCCATCCATTTACAGGTTTACCAGAAGTCAGCACTGCAATCCAGCTTGTTATTGGTGTTGGCATAACAACTGCTGCCTGGATTGTTGTTACATTTTTAACAAAACCTGCTGATAAAAAAACGTTAAGAAAATTTTACCGTTTGGTTCATCCTGGTGGTCCCGGCTGGAAAAAGGTTATTAAAGATGCTGAAAAAGATAAAGACCCGATTGAGGATAAAGATGATAAACCATGGGATGTACCAAATGGAATTTTATGTATGGTTTTAGGATGTTTCGCAATTTACAGCGCCCTGTTTGCAACCGGCAACTGGATATATGGCAAATATTATTATGCAGGCATTCTTACTTTAATTGTCTTTATATCAGGATTTCTGCTTTTAAAAATATCAGGAAAATTAAAAGTAAATTAATTGTTTTTTTATTTTCGATTTTAATGTATTTTTGGGTAGAAAATAATTATATATGAGAGAAGAAATTTCAGAACGATTTTTAGAGTTTGCTGCAAGAATTATTATTCTTGGTAAAAAGCTTAACAAGACATTTGACATCTGACATTTGACATAATTACAAACTTAATATAGTATATGAACCCAACATTATTAATTCTCGCAGCAGGAATAGGTAGCCGTTACGGTGGTGTAAAACAAATGGACAAGGTAGGTCCTTCAGGTGAAAGTATTATTGATTACTCCATTTATGATGCCATCAGAGCAGGATTTGGAAAAGTGGTGTTTGTGATAAACAAAAAAATTGAAAAAGATTTTAAGGAAATTTTTAACCGGAAAATAAAAGGCAAAATTGAAACGGATTATGTTTTGCAGGAAATAAATAATGTTCCCGAAGATATTAAATATTCTTCAGAAAGAATAAAACCCTGGGGTACAGCACATGCCGTTCTGGTTGCAAAAGATAAAATTCATGAACCTTTTGTTGTTGTTAATGCTGACGATTTTTATGGTGCAGGTTCTTATAAGTTAATAAAAGAATTTTTTGAGGATATTGACCCTGAAACGCCTCAATATTGCCTGGCAGGATATAAACTTTCCAGCACCTTGTCGGAATTTGGCTCGGTGTCAAGAGGGATTTGTTCTGTTGATATTGAAGATTTTTTAAGTGCTGTAGTTGAACGAACCGACATTCAAAAATTAAATAATAGTATCGGTTATGAAGACAGTAACGGTAACTGGAATATTTTACCCAATAACACACCGGTTTCAATGAATATCTGGGGTTTTACTCCCGGTATCTTCAAATTCCTTGAATTATATTTTCGTGATTTTATTTGTAAGAACGCTGCTAATCCTAAAGCAGAATTTTTTATTCCGGCTGTCATCAACGACCTGATAAAAACTTCAAAAGCAACTGTAAGAATGCTTAGGAGCAATGACCAATGGTTTGGAGTAACTTATAAAGATGACAAGCCCAAAACCATTGAAAAAATCAGAAAATTAGTTGAGCAAGGAGATTATCCGAAAAATTTATGGGAATAAAAATTTGTGAATTAATCAGGTTAAGTTATTTTAAAATCATGTTTTTCAGAAGGGACCCTTTAGATAAATTAGAGTAATATTTGGAAAAGAAAAAAATATCGAATGTAGAATTTAGAATAATGAATAAAGAACAAGGCACACCGATTTTTGATTTTAAATCCATAATAGAAGGTTTTGACATCAAAGGTAAATTTGTTTCAGCCGTGCCGTATGGTTCGGGACATATTAACGATTCATTTTTAGTTATTACTGATGAAGAGCTTCCAAATAAATATTTATTACAACGAATAAATACTGAGGTATTCCAAAAGCCGGGCAGACTATTTTTTAACAACAAAATGGTTATAAGTAAGATGCAGGATTTTTATAAAAATAAACCCGGCAGAATCCCTCTAAAATTATTTCCTTTAAAAAGATCAAAGTGGCATCATTTTTTCACAGATGCTGACGGAAACATTTGGAGACTTTTAAATTTTATTGAAAACAGCGTAGCATTTGAAATTGCAGAAAACCCGGAGATTGCTTATAAAGCAGCAAAAGCTTTTGGTGAGTTTCAGATAATGCTTAAAAGTTTCAATCCACTAATTATTTATAAAACAATTTATTTTTTTCATAATATAAATAAAAGAACAAAAGATCTGAAAAGAGCTGTTAAGCAGGATAAGTATGACAGGATAAAATTTGCAGAAAAAGAAATAAATTTTGTGATAAATAAACAACATCTGAGTGATGAAGTTTCGTATCTGATGTCATCAAAAAAAA
>CAZREZ010000083.1:0-9840 GCA_964599115.1 uncultured Bacteroidales bacterium | reverse complement strand
AAATAATTATGTATAAAAGAGATAGAGCAATAAAAGATATTACACGCCTGGAAGAGCTTGAAGAAATTATCAGGAAGTCAAAAATTTGTCATATAGGTATGGTAGATGTAAATATACCTTATGTATTGGCATTCAATTTCGGATACAAAGACGGCACAATATATTTGCACTCAGCACTGGCAGGAAGGAAACTCAATATTCTTAAAAAGAATAATAATGTTTGTGTGGAATTTGATGCTGACCATGAGTTATTTTTTAGGGATGAACATGTTGCTTGTTCCTGGAGATGGCGTTACAAAAGTGTTTTAGCATTCGGAAAAGCGAAGATAGTTAAAGATTATGATGAAAAGGTTGAAGGTTTGAAAATCTTTATGGCAAATTATTCCAACAGGAAATTTGAATTTTCAAAACCATCTGTAAACAATATAAATGTAATCAGGATTAAAATTGACAGTATGACAGGAAGAAAGTTTGAATACGTTTAGTATAATTGTGTTACGAAACTTTTTCAGAAAACCGAATAACGGTTTGATATCAAAATACTTAAATAACAATGAGATTTTTAAAACGCTTTATTTTATTTTATGTTGATGGATTTAAAAACCAGAGCAGGCTAAGCAGAAGACTTTGGTTAATAATCCTGATAAAGCTTTTTATAATATTTGCTATCCTGAAATTTTTTTTCTTTCCTGATTTTTTAAATACGAATTTTTCTTCAAATGAGGAGAAAAGTAATCATGTAATTAATGTATTAACAAACAAAAATCAGAAAAATGAATGAAATTGATTTTACATTAGTTGATTGGTCGAGGGCGCAATTTGCTCTAACTGCTATTTATCACTGGTTATTCGTTCCGCTTACTCTTGGTTTGTCGTTCATTGTAGCATTTATGCACACGATGTATTATAAAACAGGAAAACAGGAATGGAAAAATATGACGAAGTTCTGGATGAAACTTTTTGGTATAAACTTCGCCATCGGAGTAGCAACCGGAATTATTCTTGAATTTGAGTTTGGTACAAACTGGTCAAACTACTCGTGGTTTATGGGCGATATATTTGGCGCCCCTCTTGCCATTGAGGCAATTATGGCTTTCTTTTTAGAGTCCACTTTTATAGCAGTTATGTTTTTCGGGTGGAACAGGGTAAGCAAAAAATTCCACATGCTTTCATCATGGCTCGTAGCTTTTGGCTCTAACATTTCAGCATTATGGATACTGGTTGCTAATGCATGGATGCAGAATCCTGTAGGTATGCGTTTTAATCCTGATACAGCAAGAAATGAAATGGAAAATATCTGGGAAGTCTTGCTTTCACCTACTGCAGTTCATAAATTTCTACATGTCTTATCAAATGCTTATGTAATAGGTTCATTATTTGTGATTGGAGTGAGCGCGTGGTTCTTATTAAAAAACCGTCATATTATCTTCGCGAAGAAAAGTATTGTGATAGGTGCTGTATTTGGTTTGCTGTCTTCACTTTTCCTTGTTGTTACAGGCGATGGCTCTGCTAATGATGTTGCACAAACACAGCCGATGAAATTAGCCGCTATGGAAGGTTTATATAATGGTGAAGAAGGGGCAGGACTTGTTGCTGTCGGAATGCTCAAACCCGGCAAAAAAGTTGGCGATGATAAAGATGAATATATTTTTGCAGTTAAAATACCTAAATTACTATCATATTTAAGCACGAGAGAAATAAATGGTTTTGTCCCCGGAATTAATGATTTAATTTATGGAAATGAGAAACACGGTATCAGGTCAACCGAAGAAAGGATGGAAAAAGGTAAGATTGCAGTTGAATCATTAGCAAAATACAAAAAAGCTAAAGATGCCAATGACAGTAAAGCCGTAGCTGAGAGTTTAAAATTACTTGAAGATAATTATAAAGATATAGGGTATGGCTTTTTACCTGATAAAGAAAGCTCGATTCCACCTGTTGGAATAACCTTTTATAGCTTTCACATTATGGTTGGATTGGGATTTTATTTCATTATTTTTTTTACCATTGTCCTTGTATATACTTTGAAAGACAAAATTGCCGTGAAAAGAGGTTTTCTTAAATTGGCAATGTGGTCGATAGCATTGGGATATATTGCTTCGGAATTAGGCTGGGTTGTTGCTGAAGTAGGCAGGCAGCCCTGGACTATGCAGGATATCTTACCTACATGGATGTCAACTTCACATCTGAATACCGGAACGGTAGTTCTTACATTCTGGTTATTTGCAGCCTTGTTTACAATCCTTCTTATAGCCGAGATAAAAATTATGCTACATCAAATCAAATTAGGACCTAAAGAAGAAAGGAGTTAATCATGTTTGAAAATTTATCATACTTAGCTTTACAGCAATATTGGTGGATTATTATTTCACTTTTAGCATCAATACTGGTTTTCATGATGTTTGTTCAGGGAGGTCAGACATTGATTAACCATATCGGAAAAACCAGGATTGAACGTTCTTTGCTTATAAACTCAATCGGTAGAAAATGGGATATTACTTTTACCATTCTTGTAACTTTCGGAGGAGCATTTTTTGCTTCATTCCCTTTATTTTATTCAACAAGTTTCGGGGGCGCATACTGGGTTTGGATAATAATATTATTCAGCTTTATCATTCAGGCGGTATCTTACGAGTATCGCTCAAAGGCAAATAATTTTTTAGGTCAGAAAACCTTTGATACTTTCTTGCTTATCAACGGGATATTGGCAACAATATTAATTGGAACAGCAGTTGGAACATTCTTCACCGGCTCTGAATTTTCAATTGATAAATTAAGAATAACAGATGTTAGCGACCCTGTTATTTCAAGATGGGAAACACCTTATCGCGGACTGGAAGCAGCTTTTAATATTACAAATCTTTCTCTCGGACTGACAATATTTTTCTTGTCAAGAATTTTAGCTTTGATGTATTTTATTAATTCTATTGAAAATGAAAATATTATTTTGAAATCAAAGAACGTGTTAAAGGTTTGTGTTTTCCCATTCCTTGTTTTCTTTTTATTATTTGTTGTTTTACTCCTTACACGACAAGGTTTCGCAGTTGATCCTGTAACTAAGATCGTTTCAATGGAGAAATTCAAATACTTGCATAACCTGCTACAAATGCCTTTGGTTTTGATAATGTTCCTTATCGGGGTTGTAGGAGTATTAAGCGGTATTTTCCTGACTTTATTTAAAGAAAGCAGAAAAGGAATTTGGTACTCTGGAATTGGAGCTATTCTGACAGTATTCTCTGTGTTAATGTTAGCAGGATTTAATAATACGGCTTATTATCCGTCAACTTACGACTTACAAAGTTCGTTAACCATCGAAAACAGCTCGTCAAGTAAATATACTCTAACTGCTATGAGCTATGTTTCGCTGTTAGTTCCTTTTGTAATTGCTTATATCTGGTATGCATGGAAATCAATTAACAAGAAAAGAATAGATGAAAAGGATATTGAGATGGATGAGATGAAGTATTGAAATGCGGTGGAAATACAATAGAAATACGATTGAAATACAATTGAAATTCAATGGAAATATTAATGTTAAACTAAAAAAATGAAAAATATGAGTTATCTTGGAGCAATTTTATGGTTTATTAGTTGGCCGCTACTGATTTATATTTCTTTCCGGTTAATAAAATATGTATTAAACAAGGTTGAAAAAATTTAATTAATTTTGTAAAATTATTAATAAGAATAAAAATATCTGTTTTATTAAACTATAAATATGAAAGTTAAAAAGATAAAAGAAGGTATTTACTGGGTAGGAGCAATTGACTGGGATTTGCGAAACTTTCACGGCTATCTTACTCAAAGAGGTTCAACATATAATGCATACCTGATTATTGATGAAAAGATCACGCTCATTGATACTGTGAAAGCACATTTTTCAAAAGAAATGTTTAAAAGAATTTCCGATGTTATTGATCCGTCAAAAATTGATTATGTTATATCAAATCATGTTGAAATGGACCATTCGGGTGCTTTGCCCGAACTTATGGAAATCGCACCAAATGCAACCATAATAACTTGTCCCGCCGGTGAAATAGGATTAAAAGCCCATTACAAAAAAGACTGGAATTTTAAGATAGTTAATTCAGGTGATTCCGTTAATCTGGGAAAAAGAAACTTACAATTTGTTCTCACCCCAATGGTTCATTGGCCCGATAATATGCTGACTTATATGCCTGATGAAAACATACTGTTTTCAAACGATGCATTTGGTCAGCACCTTGCATCATCAGCCAGGTTTGATGATGAATATCCTTTTGATATTATTATGCATGAAGCAAGGAAATATTATGCTAATATCGTATTACCTTATTCAAAACAGGTGCAAAAAGCATTGATTGAAGCATCAGGACTTAATATTGAAATAATTGCCCCGAGCCATGGAATTATCTGGCGAAAGCATTTAGGCGAAATAATTGAAGAATATAAAAATTGGTCTTCAAATCAGACTGAGAAAAAAGCAATTATTGTTTATGATACAATGTGGAAGTCAACTGAGAAAATGGCTTATGCCATACAGGAAATTTTTGAAGAAAAGGAATTTAAAGTACCCATTCTTAATTTGCAGCATAATCATATCTCGGATATTATGACAGAAATATTAACGGCAGAATATATTTGTGTTGGCTCACCAACTATGAATAGAAATATTTTGCCTACTGTTGCAGGGTTTTTAACCTATCTGAACGGCCTATCTCCCAAAAACAGAAAAGCAATTGCCTTTGGTTCTTATGGCTGGGGTGACCAAAGCATTCCGAAAATTACAGAATATTTAAAAACATCAGGTTTTGATATTGTCGGCACGTATAAACTTAAATATATTCCTGATGAAGAAGATTTGGAAAATATAAGAGCTGATTTGAGAACAATAATTAGTTAAAAAAAGGCTGAGGCTAAGGATAAGGATAAGGATAAGGAATAAAGGGTAATATGGCATATAAAGATTCAATGATAAAATCTATAAAAAACAGGAAAAATCCTTAGCCTCAGCCTAAAACAATATATAAATAAGTATTCATTTAATAAGTTATAAGACAATTAACTAATCCTTAAATAAATTTTAAACATGGAAGAATTCAAATCAATAAACGACATTCTCGATTTTGCAATAGTTTCTGAACAAGAGGCTGTTGATTTTTATACAAAATTATCTAAGAAAGCTACAAATGAAGCAATGAAAGAAGTATTCCTTCAATTTGCCAAAGAGGAAATGGGACACAAAGCCCGTTTAACTGATATCAAAGCAAAGCAATTATTTGAATTTAAGGAAGAAAAAGTTACTGATTTAAAAATTGTCGATTATTTGGTTGAGTCTGAAGCAAAGCCGGATATGACTTATCAGAATTTTTTGATTGTAGCTATGAATAAAGAAAAAGCCGCTTTTAAATTATATTCCGATTTGGCTAAAATAGCACCGAATAATGAATTACGTGATATTTTCTTATCATTAGCCCAGGAAGAAGCAAAACATAAATTGCGTTTTGAGATTGAATATGATGATTATGTTTTGAAGGAAAATTAGAGGTATTCGTATCCAAGACTTTCAATGATTGACTTTACTTTTTTCAGGTCAACATTGATACCTGTGATATAAACCTGTGATTTTGCAAGGTCAACTTCTACTTTTGAAATTCCTTTCAAATTGCCCAGATTCTTCTCAACAGTTGCTTTACAATGATTGCAGGTCATTCCTTTTACAGTTATTGTAAATTCCTTCATGCCTGTTGCTTTAAGAGATTCAGAATCATTTACTTTCTCTGTTTTTCTAATAGAAATATATTTTTTAATCATCCCGTTAATTATTAAAAGCAATAAAATAATACTTGAACTAATCTTTAACCAGTGAGGTAGTATATGAGATGAATGACTGTCTTCACAAATTGAAATACTATTATAAAACAAATCTCTTGGTAAAAAGTTATCAATCAGTATTCCAAATAACAATGCTCCACCGATTATTGAAATAAGGTATGACATCAAAGCTTTTCTGCCAATAGTTTTTCCAATTACTGTTATAGTAGCTGCATTTGTTGCAGGACCAGCCATTAGAAATACTAACGCTGCTCCAGGAGAAAGTCCTTTTAGCATAAGTACAGCAGCTATTGGAACCGAACCAGTAGCGCAAACATAAATTGGTACCGAAGCTATAAGAACAATCAACATGCTTATGTAATCATTTCCAATATATTGAATGAAGAAATCATCAGGAATAAGCACGGAAATTATTGCTGCAATCACCAAACCGATAACAAGCCATTTTGAGATGTCCTGCAAAAAATCGACAAAAGCATATTTCAGCATTGATACAAAAGGGTTTACTCTTTCAACAGGTTTTTCTTTACAACAACAATCTGCTTCTGAAGTTTTCTCCAAATTATTTTTTTCAACAGTATTATTTAATTGCCCGCCAAAAACTCCGGTTATTAATGCTACAACAGGACGAATTATCGTAAAAGGCAAACCCAATAATGAATATGTAACCATTAAGGAATCAATGCCGGTTTGTGGCGTAGAGATAAGAAATGAAATTGAAGCACCCTTTGAAGCACCATCCTTATAAAAGGATACACCGGTTGGAATAACACCGCAAGAACACAGGGGTAGAGGTATCCCTAACAAAGAGGCATATATTACTGATTTTAAATTTTTCTTCCCAAGATATTTGCTGACTTTCTCCTTCCGGATAAATACGTGTAATATGCCTGCAAATAAAAATCCCAGTAATAAATAAGGCGACATTTCATTTGTCAGGATGACTAATTCATTAAATATATCTATTAAAAAATTCATTATATCTATCAGTATTAATCTTTTGATTGGCATAATAATTCCCAATATTCAATTGCCCTTCTGGTGTGTGGTATAACAATAGTTCCGCCAATTAAATTTGCGATTGCAAATATTTCATGTATTTGTTCATTATTAATCCCATGTTTAAAACATTTTTCCAAATGATATTTAATACAATCGTCACAGCGTAAAACCATTGAGCTTACCAATCCTAACATCTCTTTGGTTTTTGCCGGTAAAGCTCCATCAGTATAAGCATTTGTATCAAGATTAAATATACGTTTAAGGACTTTATTGTTTCCAGCCAGTAATTTTTCGTTCATCTTTTTTCTATATTGCCTGAATTCTTTTATTTTATCCATAATTTGATATAATTTGTTTTGTTTCAAAATTAAGTAGATTGCTGCTCAACGATTCAATATTAGCATCTCTTTATTTTTTAGAATTTGTTGTTGCTCATGTTATTTTATAGCGATAATTTGCCTATGATATTGCTTTATTCACAATAAAAAATTAAATATCTACATCAGCTGGAATATGTATGTACAGAATTTCCACTTACTGCAAGATAATTAATTCCTATCCAGCAAATCAATAGTATCACAAATGCTAAAGCAAGTATCCAGAGAGCGGTAATTATTTTTTGTTTGTGTTTATATCTAAAATGTATGTATAGCAGGTAACATAGCCAGGTAAGTAATGCCCAGGTTTCTTTAGGATCCCAAGTCCAATAATGCCCCCAAGCCTCTTTTGCCCATAAAGCACCAAATAACAAACCTAAGGTTAGTAATGAGAATCCCATATAAACAAGATTATCTGCTTTGTTTAGAAGTTCATGTTTAAATGTTTTGAATTTAATTAAATAAAGCCCCCATGCTGAAACAACTGACGAAACACCTAATAATGCATATGAAAGCATATAAACTATAACATGTGGAACGAACCATGGACTTTGTAAAGCCGGCATAAGTGTTTTGTCAAAATTTTCAGGTTTAATAATATTGATCGTTAAAAATAATATTGCCAGTCCCAAACTATAGAATAAAAACCATTTATATTGCCACCTGATAAAAGTAATGATGCCTACTATTGGCAAAAACATAGCATACCACAACCTGGTTTCTCCAAGTGTACGCAAGGGAGGTCTTTCAATTTCTATCCATAAAATAATTACGAAAACAATAATAACCAATATGCCAATAATGGTAAATAAATTACCAGTTAATCTACCATTTTTTATTTTTTGCTCGCTTAAAATAAATAGCGACCCTATTATCCATAAAGCAATAGTTATAAAAGCAGTATTATTAAAGTTAAGAATATCCATTAACTTATTTTTTTCTTATTTCCAATCCAAAACATATAAATAGCCCCGGCAATCAGCATAAATATTCCAAAATAAACAACAGGAATCCAGGGATCTTTAACCAATTCTAAAATACTTATATCCGACCATTTCCCCATATCGTGGTTATAATCTAACTGATAAATTTTCCACCCGTTTACAGTAACCGGTTTATTTACTTCAATAGTATTTTCAAAAACATCACCCGAGGTAGTATAAATTATAACTTTAGAAGAATATTTTTTTGGTTCAGGTTCAGCCATTACGAGTAACATTTTATCAGGTAATTTCAAAAAATTTCCCAGAAACCTGAAACTTCCACAACTTATCCAACCTTCATTAACTTCATTGGTTTTAATATTTCTAATGACTACATAAGCAGCCGGTGCAGAACCAATATCATATACCGGATGAAATTTATCACCCATACAAACACCATATTCAAAAAAGTCATCTACCTCTACCTCCCAGTCCATAATTTCACCTTTATTACCTTTTTCCAGATAAAAAATTTGATTACTCAAAACATCCCCTGATTTATCATCAATAATAAAAGCTTTTGGAGGATATTCCTCAATATTAAATTCTTTAAGCTGTATGGCAAAACCTAAATCATGAATAGTTTCTCCATTTTGATTTACTCCAAAATATACGGCATTTGTTTTATTTACCGTAATAGTAACTCTTTGTAAATCTCCTGCACCAATACTCGCAGCAAACAAGGTTAGCCACAATCCAAAATGATTTAAGAAAAAACCAATATTTTTACTTTTTAATGGGAAGCTTTTTCTTAAAGTTACCATTCCTAAAATAACTAAGAAATAGGTTTGTGCAAATAAGAATGCATGACTTGAAACTATATCAGACAAACCAATTTCATGAATAAGACCACTTGCTTTTGAATGTCCCTGAGGAATAAAACCCATTAACAACACAAGGAAAGTGTAAAAACAAATTGCACTTATTGCAGCCGGTATACTGGAAAGCCACTTTACAAATGGTTTCTTCTTAAAAAGAAAATAAACGAGCAATAATAAAATTATTATCGCTATCCCTAAATATAAGTTAACCGGCCATTGAATAGTAGATACTGTGATTTTTCCAATATAATTTATTGCAAAACCTAAAATCAATAAGGTAATTGCAATAATAAAACTCTCTGCATACCCCCATGGATATTGCCAAATAATTTTTCTGTTGTTGCTCATTAAATTAATCAAAAACTTTTAACACCCCATGAATCTTCTCTTTTTTTTGCATTTTCCATCCATTGTGGAACTTTAGTATTTAAGAATTTTTGTTTTTCATTTTTTAGTTTTTTAGCATCCATACCGATAAATTTTTGAGCTTTTGCTTTTGTAGAAATATCCGGATAAGGTATTTCTTCATTAAAGCCAAGTTCAGCCAATAATCTCGCTAATTTAATTCTACCTTCCTGTGCGACAGTAATGCCGGTTGAGATAATTCGTCCTGTTTCAACCGGTGAATGGAATGAACCTCCATGGCTGGATGCTGCATAATCCCATCTCCATTGCGCATGACGAATATTCATTAAAATATCTTTCATTTGATCTTCAGTAGCTCCATTATCCCATGCAAATTTAGCTTCAACATGAGCACGAACGATTAATTCTTCTAATTTATCTCTGTTTTCAATAATTCTATCTTGTCTTTCATATACATTAGCAATTAGATTCTCAGTT
>CAZREZ010000082.1:0-9913 GCA_964599115.1 uncultured Bacteroidales bacterium | reverse complement strand
GTTTGAGAAAATAAATTATCTGAGAATATGTTTAGCAATAAAAAAACATTTAATAGAACAAGGATTTTAAATAGTGATTTTTTCATTGTTACAAGATTTAAGTTGAGAGTATTATTTCTGTTTTTACTCATTTATTAAGGGAAATGTTACTTAAAAAAGAAATTCATGTAAAAATATAAAAATATTATTATTAAAAAAAATATTATGTTTTATAAATAAGATTTCTTAAATAAACTTTGTTTAAGCTTTGTTTTTTTAATATAAAAAATTATTTTTGCAGTCCGAAAAATTAAAGCTAAAGAAATGAAAAAAGACATTCATCCAAAAGATTACAGATTAGTTGTTTTTAAAGATATTTCAAACGAATATTCGTTTATTACCAAATCTACTGTAAAAACCAAAGAAACTATTGTTTGGGAAGACGGGATGGAATATCCGCTAGTAAAATTGGAGATTTCACATACATCTCATCCGTTTTACACCGGTAAAATGAAGTTTGTTGATACTGCAGGGCGGGTTGATAAATTCAAAAGCAGGTATAAAAAACATCTTGAAAAGAAAAACAACTAATAAATTAAAAATTATATATTTATAGCCCTTAATTTTGTTAAGGGCTTTTTTAGTGCTTTTTGGCATATATATTGACACTTAACTTAAAGAAAACTTTAAGCAAAATATAACACCTTGATATTCTTATTATTAAAGCTGTGAATTATTGATATTTGTTTAGCTTTATTAATTAAAACTGACATTCTGACTTAAAATAAAGACTATGAATAATTATCCGGAAAATGATTTACTGAATTTATCTGAAATTATTGAATCAGAAACAGAATTTATACCATTGCTTTCTTCGGAAGATGAAGAACTTATGAATGCTGAAGAAGTTCCCGAATTTTTACCGATATTACCTTTACGAAATACAGTATTATTTCCTGGAGTTGTTATTCCGATTACTGTTGGAAGAGATAAATCAATTAAACTGATTAAGGAATCATATAGGGGAAATAAAATTATTGGAGTAGTTGCACAGAAAGATGTTAAAGTTGAAAATCCTAAATTTTCTGACCTGAATAAGATAGGAACAGTGGCTCAAATACTGAAGATTCTGCAAATGCCTGATGGAAGCACAACTGCAATTATTCAGGGTAAAAAGAGATTTCAACTGATTGAACTTATTCAATCCGATCCATATTTCAAGGCAAAAGTATCTCAATTTGAAAAAGCACAGAATTTTGAAGGTGACGAGAAATTTTCTGCCTTAATGGCCTCACTTAAAGATGTTTCAATTCAAATAATCAAGAAATCACCAAACATACCTACTGAAGCAGGTTTTGCAATAAATAATATTGAGAGTCCTGTATTTCTTGTAAATTTTGTTTCATCAAGTTTAAATATTGATGTTGTAGAAAAACAGAAATTACTTGAGATAAGCGATTTAAATGAGAGAGCTAATAAAGTCCTTGCTGCCTTAATAAAAGATTTGCAGATGCTTGAGTTAAAAAATCAAATACAGAATAAAGTGAAAACCGATCTTGATAAGCAACAAAGAGATTTCTTACTCAATCAGCAGTTGAGAACCATTCAGGAGGAATTAGGTGGTAGTTCAAATGAACAGGAAATAGGTGAATTAAAAAAGAAAGCAAAAAATAAAAAGTGGTCAAAAGAAATTTCAAAAGTTTTTGATAGAGAATTAAGGAAGCTGCAGCGAATGAATCCGCAGGCCGGTGAATATTCTGTTCAACTGAATTATTTGGAAATTGTTGCTGAACTACCATGGAATGAATACACTAAAGATGATTTTGATTTAGACAAAGCACAAAAAATTCTTGATGAAGATCACTTTGGTCTTGAAAAAATAAAGGAAAGGATAATTGAACATTTGGCTGTGATCAAGCTAAAAGATGATTTGAAATCGCCAATTTTATGTTTTGTAGGACCTCCCGGAGTTGGAAAAACTTCTCTCGGAAAATCTATTGCACGGGCTCTTGGCAGGAAATATATCAGAATGTCGTTAGGTGGAATAAGAGATGAAGCCGAATTACGCGGACACAGAAAAACATATATAGGTGCAATGCCCGGAAGGATAATCCAGAATTTACGAAAAGCCAAATCGTCAAATCCGGTATTTGTACTTGATGAGATTGATAAAGTTAGCGGAAGCAATATCAGTGGCGATCCTCAAGCTGCTCTTTTGGAAATACTTGACCCTGAACAAAATATTTCTTTTTATGATAATTACCTTGAAATTGATTATGATTTATCAAGGGTAATGTTTATCGCTACTGCCAATACTCTTAGCACAATTCATCCAGCATTACGCGATAGAATGGAAGTTATTGACATTAGCGGATATTTGATTGAAGAAAAAACTGAAATTGCAAAAAGACACCTTCTTCCAAAACAGTTAAAGGAGCATGGAGTTAAAAAAAATCAATTAATTTTCAATGAAAAAATTCTTGAAAAAATTATTGATGACTATACACGCGAGTCGGGTGTTCGTTCTTTAGAAAAAAGAATTGCCAAAATAATCAGAAATAAGGCGAAATTTATTGCAATGAATAAAAAATATAATAAGAAGATTAATGAAGAAGATTTAATTACAATTTTGGGTATTCCAATATTCCAGAGAGACAAAAATATTAATAATAATGTTGCAGGTGTTGTTACCGGCTTGGCGTGGACAATTACAGGCGGAGAAATATTATTTGTTGAAGTTAGTCTTAGCAAAGGCAAAGGAACACTTACTTTAACAGGTAACCTTGGTGATGTAATGAAAGAATCTGCAACACTTGCTTATGAATATTTAAAAGCACATTCAAATATTCTGAATATTGACCCTGAGGTTTTTCAAAAATGGAATGTTCATATTCACATACCAGAAGGAGCTACTCCAAAAGATGGACCTTCTGCCGGAATTACTATGTTTACAGCATTAGCTTCAGCATTTACACAACGTAAAGTCAGAGCAAAAATGGCTATGACAGGAGAAATTACTTTACGTGGCAAAGTTTTACCTGTTGGTGGAATTAAAGAAAAAATTCTGGCTGCAAAGCGCGCAAAAATTAATGATATTATTCTATCATCAGAAAACACTAAAGATATTAATGAAATCAAAAAGGATTATATTAAAGGATTGAATTTCTATTATATCAATGAAATGATTGAACTGGTTGATATCGCTTTATTAAAAGAAAAAGTAAAAAGTCCCGTGAAATTAAATTAGTAATTATACTATTTTGAAATCAGTTTTTTTATTTCAGCTAATTTAATAATTAGCTCAACTATTTCTGTTTGATTAATAGTATTGCAGTTGAAAATTATGTCAAATATCGAATTATCTACCTTTTTACCCATAAAGTTATTAATAAGTTGTATTCGTTTTTTATCCATTTCAGCTACATATTTTTTTGCGATATCAAGAGAAATCTTGTGTTTTTCACTAATTTTGTTAATTCGCCAATTAAGTGGTGCCTGTAATTTTATATGTAATGATTTTTTAATATGATTTGTAAGAGAAACTCCTCCACGTCCTACAATAATAATATTTCCTTTGATAGCGTATAATTCAATAAGATTGAAAATTGCTTTTTTGATCTGCATGTCGCTCTTGTAATATCTTGATGCAAGGGAAGAAATAACATCATCTATTATGCCCTTCTTTTCAGAGTCAAAAACATATTTGATCTTATGTGGTGGAAGATCAAGCTCTTTGGCTGATTCAGCGATAATAGACTTGTTTATCCAATTCCATTTATCATCAGAATTAAAATAATATTTTTCATTTATTGAAGATACAAGCATTTTGGCAATTTCATTTGCAGAACATCCTGCTTCACGTGAGATAGTTATCACTGGACCATGGTTTATACTTTTAGTTGTATCTTTACTTAATAAATGATGATCTTTTTCTTTAAATCTATTATCCATGTACTTCAAAAAAATATCATCCATTTTATTTTTCCTTTCTTTCGTTTATTAAAAATATTTTAATAAATTATGCTCATGCAAAAATAAGAAATTTTCGTTAATTTTTTAAATTCTGAAGATGATATGTAAATTTATAAAAGAAAATAGCTATTTTTGAAACATTATTGTTATTCTAAACGAATTTAAATTGTATTGGTCTATAAAGTCAGATAGTTTAAATAAATATTAAAAATAACAAATGACAAGCACCAAATTTCAAAACTTGTCCGTATGGATAAATTCCAATTTTCAATCCCGAGAACCCGGGACAATTACCAAAACAATTTCAAAGCTGTTTCAGAAATTAAATATAAAATTCTATTTTTTTAAGTATATCTTTATTTTTCTTTCTTTTCTATTTTTCTTTTCATGTGGTGACATGAGAAAAAACGAGAGTAAACTAACCGTTTTTAAGTATAATGAAGCCGCAGGAATTACCTCATTAGACCCGGCTTTTGCCAAAGACCAGTCAAATATTTGGGCATGCAACCAATTATTTAGTGGTTTAATACAGTTGAACGATAAACTTGAAGTTGAGCCATGCATTGCAAAACATTGGGAAATTTCAGATGATGGTTTATATTATACTTTTTATTTGAGGAATGATGTTTATTTTCATGATAATCAGGTATTTAAAAATAGAAAAGTAACTGCTTATGATTTTGAATATAGTTTTAATAGAATTATTGATACTAAGATTGTTTCACCAGGAGTTTGGGTTTTTAATAATGTAGAGCAAAAAAATGGTACTTACTCATTTAAAGCATTAAACGACACAGTATTTACTATAAACTTACGCCAACCTTTTCCGCCATTTTTGAGTATATTAAGCATGCAGTATTGTTCTGTTGTTCCTAAAGAAGCTATTGAACATTATGGCAAGGACTTCAGGAAGTTTCCAATCGGTACAGGTCCTTTTAAGTTTAAGATGTGGAAAGAAGGAGTGAAGCTTGTCTTTGTAAAAAATCATAAATATTTTGAAAAATCCGGTATGGAAAGACTGCCATATCTTGATGCTGTTGCAATCACATTTTTGATTGACAAACAATCGGCTTTTCTTGAATTTGTTAAAGGGAAACTTGATTTTATGTCAGGTATTGATGCAAGCTATAAAGATGAATTACTTACTAAAAGAGGGCATTTGAATCCAAAGTATCAGAATAAAATTAAATTGATTACTCAGCCGTATCTCAACACTGAATACTTAGGAATACTTGTTGATACCAATTTACCTCTTGTAAGAAAAAATCCTTTAAGATTAAAAGCTGTCAGACAAGCTGTTAATTATGGTTTTGACAGAAAAAAAATGATGAAGTTTTTAAGGAATAATATCGGTACACCAGGAAACTATGGCATAGTTCCTTTGGGTTTGCCTTCTTTTGATTCAAGCAGAAAACAAGTATATGATTACAATCCCGATTTAGCACGTAAATTATTGTTTGATGCAGGCTTTCCAAACGGAGAAGGTTTACCACCAATAACTTTATCAACAACAGCCGACTATCTTGATCTTTGTAAGTATATTCAACACCAATTATCTGAAATAGGTATAATGATAAAAATTGATGTGAACCCTCCCGCAGCTTTAAAAGAATTGAAGGCACAGGCAAAACTGAACTTTTTCAGAGCGTCGTGGATTGCCGATTATCCTGATGCTGAAAATTACTTATCGTTGTTTTACAGTAAAAACTTTTGCCCGGAAGGACCAAACTACACACATTTTTCAAATTATGGATTTGATAAGTTATATGAATTATCCCGGCTGGAAGAAAATGATTCTATAAGATACGACCTATATAGATATATGGATGATATGATAATGCAGGAAGCACCCGTTGTTGTTTTGTATTATGATCAGGTTTTGCGGTTTGTTCAAAAAAATATTGATGGCTTAACAGGCAATCCAATAAATTTGCTTACATTAAAAAAGGTGAAGAAGATTGATGGAAATTGATTTTTCGGAGTAGGCTCAATCTAAAATCTTAATTCTAAAATCATAAATCGTAATTCGTAATTCATAAAACTCAGCCTTATAAAGTTAATTCCAACCCGTCATAGGCAATCTTGATATTTTCAGGCAGTTCTTTTTCAACATCTTCATATAGTCCCATTAAATGGCTGATATGAGTTAAGTAAGCCTTTTCCGGTTTAACTTCATTTATCAATGCAATGGCTTCATCTAATGTAAAATGCGAGATGTGTTTTTCCCTCCTTAAGGCATTAACTACCAATATTTTTGAACCTTTAATTTTTTGTTTTTCTTTTTCTGAAATGAAATTTGCGTCAGTCACGTATGTAAAATCATCTATTCTGAATCCAAAAACATTCACATTATAATGCATGGTTTCAATAGGAATAATTTTAGTGTTTTTTATTATAAATGGTTTGTTTTTAATTGTGTGAAGGTTTATTACCGGAACACCCGGATATTTATATATTTCAAAAGCATAATAAAATTCTCTTTTAATTGAGTCCTGGTCAAATTTACTTGCATAAACATTCATAGGCTTTTTTAAGATATAATTAAAAGCCCTTACATCATCCAGCCCACCTATATGATCTTTATGCCCGTGCGTAATCAAAACAGCATCAAGGACATTTACATTTGCTCTTAACATTTGATACCTGAAATCGGGTCCAGTATCAATAACAAAGTTATTTCCATCAATCTCAATTAATACTGATGACCTCAATCTTCTATCTTTTTTGTCGTTTGAAAGACAAACAGGGCATTGGCAAGCAATAACCGGAACTCCCTGAGATGTACCGGTTCCTAAAAATGTAATTCTCAATTTTTAAAATTTTTATGTAAAAGTAACTTAAAAATTAAAAAGAAAATGATATTTGACTTAAAATTAACTAACAACAGAAATAAACGATAATTTTATTTAATAATATTTCTTATTAAGGATTTTTTTTTAATTTTAGCCTCCAACAAAAAAATCCATAAAAAAATTATGGAAATCCTAAAAAAAATAAAACATTCGATAGCCAGATATTTTTTAAAAAATAAATTAAAGAAAAATACAAGGGAAAGAAGATTCATAAGCCTGAAAGAAGCTAAGGATATTGGAATACTTTACTTATTTACAAATGAGCAGGATTATAATGCAATCAGCAAGTTTGTAAAATTATTGCAAGACCAAAATAAAAAAGTGAAAGCTTTAGGTTTTGTAAAACAAAAAAATTTAACAAATAGGTTTTTACCAAAACTTTCTTATGATTTTTTTTCTCAAAAAGATATTAATTGGTATGGTAAGCCATCAAATATTTTTATTAAGGATTTTATTGAAAAAGACTTTGATATTATTATTGATATGAGTCTTCAGGATAATTACCCTTTACAATACATCTCAGGAGTATCAAAAGCAAAATTAAAGGTTGGCAGAATTGGAGAAAAAAATTCGGATATTTATGATATAATGTTAAAAAACGAAAAAAACACTAAGCTTGACAAATTTATAAATGAAGTACACCATTATTTATCTATCTTAAAATCAAAGAATAATGAATAATAAATTAAAAGGTACCGGAGTTGCAATAGTCACTCCTTTCCATAAATACGGCACAATTGATTTTACATCACTGGAAAAAATTATTGAACATATAATTAAAAATAATATTAATTACATTGTTGCCTTGGGAACTACAGGCGAATCCGTAACATTATCAAAGGATGAACGAAATGCTGTTATAAATTTTGTGATTGAAACTGTTAATAAAAGAGTTCCTGTTGTAATTGGTATCGGATGCAATAATACACAGGAAGTAATTAATTTGATCAAAGCTCAATCATTTGATGGGGTTGATGCAATATTATCGGTAGCACCTTATTACAACAAACCACAGCAAAGAGGAATATATCAACATTATAAATCGGTAGCATCTGCTAGCCCTGTTCCGGTTATTTTATATAATGTACCGGGACGGACAAGTTGCAATATTTCTGCCGAAATAACCTTAAAACTTGCACATGATATCAGCAATATCATTGGAATAAAAGAAGCTTCGGGCGATTTGAAACAAATAATGCAGATTATTAAAAACAAACCCGATGAATTTTTAGTATTATCAGGTGATGATCTATTAACTTTGCCAATAATAGGATTGGGAGGAGATGGAGTTATATCAGTTATAGCAAACGCTTTCCCTAAGGAATTTTCAAATTTAGTTGATTTTTGCCTTAAAGGAGACAAAAGAAAAGCACTGGAAATTCATTATCAACTTATTGATATTATTGACTTGCTTTTCAGTGATGGAAATCCTTCTGGAATTAAGGCTGCACTGGAAATTTTAGGATTATGTTCAAACAATTTGCGACTACCTCTTGTGAAAGTAAATAAATCAGTTTATAATAATTTGAGTAATCTTATTAAGGAATTTCGGAGTTGAAATTATTTCAGATATAATTTGAAATTATAAAATTACCTTAAAATGCTACTTTTATAAAAACAAAATTGTCTTCTTTTTGTTGTTCTATCTTAATAAATATAATTAATTTTGTATTATTAATAAATATAATTTAAAAAAAATGAATACTATAAGAAAAGTACTTTTGTTTATTGCGTGTTGTTTTTTATTTTCAATTGTTTATACACAAAATAATGTTAATGACCGGCAGTTGATTAATAAAATATTTGATAGAAAAATTGAAACTTATTTCAAATTTGAGATTTCATCAACAAAACAAATACAAGAGTTAACAAAAATTATTTTAATTGATAATGTTAAAAACAAAACCGTTTATGCTTATGCCAACAAAAAAGAATTTGAAAAGTTTTTAAGTTTGAATATTGATTATACTATACTTGCATCACCTGGAGAGCTTATTAAAAACCCGAAGATGTTAGATAAAGTGAATATCAGGGAAATAACCGACTGGGATTTTTATCCGAGCTATGAGGCTTATGAATCAATGATGTATCAGTTTGAAGATGATTATCCTACCATTTGCAAAATTGTTAATATTGGCACACTGCAAAGCGGAAGAAAATTACTTGTTGCAAGAATCACTGATAATCTTCTTGCTCATGAAAATGAACCTGAGTTTTTATATACAGCTACTATGCATGGTGATGAAACAGCAGGATATGTTTTAATGTTAAGATTGATAGATTATTTACTTTCAAATTATGGTTCGAGTAACAGGATTACAGATATGATTGATAATAATGAGATATGGATAAATCCACTTGCAAACCCGGATGGAACTTATGCAGGCGGTAATAATAATGTTTACGGCGCGACACGTAATAATGCCAATGGTGTTGACCTTAACAGAAATTACCCTGACCCTGAAGACGGACCTCATCCTGACGGTAATCCATGGCAGCCTGAAACCATTATTTTTATGGATTTTGCTGAAGATCATGATTTTGTTTTATCCTGTAATATTCACGGTGGAGCAGAAGTTTGCAATTACCCATGGGATACATGGTACAAACGCCATGCCGATGACGACTGGTGGATATTTGTTTGCAGGGAATATGCCGATACTGCTCAATTTTATTCTCCTTATGGTTACCTGACCGACATGAATAACGGAATTACTAACGGTTACGACTGGTATACAATTTCAGGAGGAAGACAGGATTATATGAACTACTTCCATCAATGCAGGGAATTTACTTTAGAACTATCTGATATTAAAATATTGCCTGCAAACCAGTTGCCTGCTTTTTGGGAATATAATTACCGTTCGTTCTTAAATTATATTGAACAAATAAATTATGGAATCAGGGGAATAATTACCGATTCAATTACAGGCAATCCAATTGAAGCTGAAGTATTTATTGATGGCCATGATATTGACAGCTCGTGGGTATATTCATCATTGCCTGTTGGGAATTATTACAGACTGATTTACGCAGGTACTTATGAAATAACTTATTCTGCACAAGGATATTTTCCCAAAATAAAAAGTAATGTTATTGCTTTTAACAGA
>CAZREZ010000081.1:5857-10179 GCA_964599115.1 uncultured Bacteroidales bacterium | reverse complement strand
GTATTAACAACTTAACAAAATAAGCTGATTTTGCAGGATTTGGCTGGATAATAAGAGCATTGGAGCTTTTAACAGGAGGAACAGGATAATCGTGAATTTTCTTACCAAGAACAGGCCTAATGAGCAGCGAACCTTCTACAAGTGAACCCATCCATTCACCCGAAGTGTTATAAAAAATATTTTCCCTTGCATTATTATATCTATCCAATCCGATATTTAGATTATCATCGGTTGTTTGTATCCATCCAACATAAAAAACACCGTTTACAGGAACTATTGAATCAAGGTAATAAGTATGAAATTCGTATAAGCTATCTTCAAACACAGGCTTTATATTAATACTGCTATATATTACTTCGCCAGGTAGTCCGTTATTATCTTTCCAAACAGTTAAATAAAAATATTGTTCGGTTGCATTATTAAGGGTATGGTTGAAAAACATTTTAACAGCCCTGAGAGTATCTGCCTCATTAAGCTGAAATCTGTATGCTAACTTTGAATATGCCGGAGTTAATCCGTAGCCTTCTTCAGGAGTGCCATCATCATAAGCATAATAATTATAAAATTTCTGATTGAAATAAATAGTATCTCCAATTGTGTCTGTAGCAGTAATATCACCCAGTATCACATGCTTGATTTCGAAAGCTGCGCTATCGTCTGTACCTCCTAACGGGAATAAGAAATGATTGACAGGACAGGCATGCTTGGGACAGTTTTCGCAATTTTGATAACCGAAACTATAAAAAGGCGGTAAATTACAGTTTCCGCCATCATAGATACGGCTGAAGCTTCCGTCTTCGCTTGTCATGTAGTATTTATAACTTGTATTAAAAGTTGTTGTATCAAGGTTGGTTATATAAAGGCGTAAAGTATCGAGTACTTCAACTGTTGGTTTTTTTCGGTACTGATTGTATGGCATTGACTGATAATTTTTCAACATTGATGGAGCACGTTCAACAAAACTAACATCACGGTAGATAGTATCTCCCTGTGTACGATTTATATTCAGATAAACATAATCAACATTCCATTCATCAACATTACTTCGCCAGCTTGGAAGATTATCACTGGCAAGGCTTGCATAATTATAAAATCTGAAATGGAAATCTTTTCTAAAGTAAGTTATACTGTCAGTGATTGGTATCATTACTTGTCTGCAATATGTGCCATATTTTACTCTGAATGTGTCAAGAGTCATTCCTGGTGAACTCCATATCCGGTTCCATTCTATTTCATGTATATAAACCGAATCGCAGGGCAAACGGATTTCCCATCCGGCATAAAGTGTGTCATAAATCGGAATCCAGATTGAATCATTTGGTAAATCGCAAGGTCTTAAAATTGAATCACCCGGATATAAAGTCTCGGTCAGAGTAATCCATATTGAATCAACATAAGAAAAAACAGAATCACCTGAATAGTATCCAAATTCCAGTACAAGGGAATCATGTGTTTCGGGTGCATTTGCGCGTCCCTGTGGCTGATAATAAAAACTGAAATATAATGAATCTTCAATTGTAATTGCTGCCTGCACCGGGTTGAATACTGAATCAAGCCTGATTGGTTTTGATGTAAGATGATCGGCAATAAACGGGAATACGCTTGCATCAGGATAAAGCGAACCTGTTTCATCAATAGCATCTAAAGTTGCAGCTCCAATATTTGCTGAAAATAAAGGGAAATCGGAATTTACATAAGCGTAATTATCAATCCAGCGGGCTGTATCAGGAAAGATACTTTTAGACTGAAAATCATCAAAAAAAGGTAAATATATCGGAGTAATATCCTCTAACTTTGTTGATTTTAAAGAACTTGCAAGTATTTGTTTGTTTTTTATTGTATTTTTAATTACAGGGTTTATCTGCAAACCGGTAACTATTTCCTGTGAGGAAGCAACAAACGTAATTATTGTAAATTTTAATATAGAAAATATGTATTTTTTCATTAAAAAAATTGTTCAGTATGCAATATGTTTTATTTGTATAACAATTAAGTTTAATCATCAAAATCCTCAAAATCCTCAGTCTCAATTATAAATGTATCAACAGCTAACGTATCCGGTTTTAAACTTTCAAGCAATTCGTCAAAATCAAAATTCTCATCCGAACGATACCAAACATTTATGTAATCACCCTGTGTTAATAGTTCTTCGGAGTCCCATGACGGTTCCTGTTTGTAAATTTTTAAATGTAACGGGTCATTTCCATCAAGAAAATATTCTTTTCCAACATTAAAGTAAGCTAAATGAATGGTTCTGATTGCTTTTTTCTGTTTTTTTCCAATCAAAAAAGGAACAGGAAATTTTGTAACATTTAAGCCTTTCCCAACCTTTAAATCAATTATTGAACCTTTTTCAATTAAAGTGTTCGGTTCTATAATTTCACCATTATATAGTTGTTCTAAAACTGCATTTTGTGCAAAATTAGGTTCATAATCAAGATAATTTATTTTAAGTCCAACGGTTTCAAGCAATACAATTGATTGTCGTAAGCTAAGATCCACCAAATTCGGCATACTTACCGTTTCAGGTAATTTTGCAACGATTGTTAAATATATTTTCCGGTTTTTCTTAACTTTTGAATAGGGCAGGGGGTCTTGCATTACAATTGTTCCCTTTTCTTTATTAGGGTCGAATATTGAGTCAATTATTACAAACCTGAATTCATTTTGTAAGTTCTCATTAGCAATATACTCTATAGTTGAACCGTTAAAATCAGGAACAATTAAAATTTCGCCGTGACGAGTAAAAATATTAAGCGATATTAATACTATCCATATTAAAAAAATTGTTAATAGAATGGATATAGTAAAGTGTAAATAAAATTTCTTTTTTTTAAGAAAATAAAAGAATCCCATTTTTTGTATATTTATCCCTTAATTTAATTTTGATATTTTAAATAAGTGGTATAATAACTGTAAAAACAAACCATTATTGCCTGTTTTTCGGCAAAGATATAAATAATAAAAATGAAAAAGAACATAGCCATAGTTGCAGGAGGAAATTCAGGTGAATATGAAATTTCAATTCAAAGCGGCTCAGTAGTTGAAAAAAATCTTGATACAGGGCTTTATTATCCTTATATAATCGTTATCAAAGGAAGTGATTGGTATTATCTGGATAAAGATTGTAAAAGATTTGATGTGGATAAAAATGATTTCTCTATTATAATTCAAGGAGAAAAAATTGTTTTTGATTGTGTGTTTATTGCTATCCACGGCACTCCCGGAGAAGACGGTAAACTTCAGGGTTACTTTGATTTATTAGGCATACCTTATACTTCGTGCAATCAAACTATCAGTGCGTTGACTTTTAATAAAAGCTTTTGCAACATAATAGTCAATTCATTAGGTGTTAACACCGCTAAGTCTATTCTTTTATATAAAAATCAGAACTACAATACAGATGGAATTGTTGATGAAATTAAACTCCCTTGTTTTGTGAAACCAAACAATGGTGGATCAAGTGTTGGTATTACAAAGGTTGATAAAATTGAAAATCTGCAGGATGCAATTAAAACTGCTTTTAAAGAAGATGATGAGGTTATAGTTGAAGAATTTATTGATGGTACCGAAATAACCTGTGGTATTATAAAATCCAAAGGCAAAATGTACGTTTTGCCAGTTACTGAAATAGTAAGTAAAAAAGAGTTTTTTGATTATGATGCAAAATACACTCCTGGTATGGCTGATGAGATTACACCTGCACGTATTTCTGAAGAAACTGAAAAAGAATGTAAAACAATTTCTGTTTATTTGTATGAAAATCTTAATTGTTCTGGTCTTGTTCGTTTTGATTATATTTTACATGATGAGCTGTTATATTTTCTTGAAGTAAATACGATTCCGGGACTTACTGAAGACAGTATTGTGCCCCGGCAGGCAAAAGAAATGGGTATTACTATTGCAATGTTATTTTCAATGGCAATTGAAGATGCTATTGACAGGAAAAATAAACTTTAAAAATAAGTTTCCCAAAACAAGACTGGTTTCTTAAATTAAGAAAACATGGTATTGGTAATTTGTGTATAACAAAAGCTTATTCAATGTGTTATGATAAATAAATTTTTGGCTTATTCATTGCTGTACATATTTTTTTAAAATTATTATTAAATCTTAAGATTATGAAAACACTTAGAATTTTATCAGCAGTTTTAATTATCTCCACAATAACCATAACGTCATGTAAAAAATTTTCAGATCCGATTGAAAAAGATAAAACAATGGTTGATCTTGTTGTTCCTGCTTCCTTTGACTGGATGTCTTCTTACAATCATATACTTACAGTTAATATTGTAGGAGATGCAAATGGCCAAACCCTTGAA
>CAZREZ010000081.1:4151-5847 GCA_964599115.1 uncultured Bacteroidales bacterium | reverse complement strand
TAGCAAAACAATTTTTAACAATCAGGTAATATACAATTTCCAGTTGCCTGATGATATTGATTCAGTGAGAATATACTCCCCTGTAACTTTTATAAGCAAATATTTTCCTGTAGATATAGAAATTGTAGATTTTGAGATAGGACAGGGATTTAAATCACTCGGTTCAAGAGATACAGATTATGCTTTGAACTTTAACGGAGAAAGTAATTATGTTGAGCTGGATAATAATGGAAACGGAGGAATTGTTGTTGAATATCCATTTACTTTCAGTGCATGGTTTAAGACTTCCGGACCGGGAGTAGAAAATGGAGATATGGTATTGGTTAATATTGCTGATCCCTCTGCTTCTAAAGTATTCTATGGTGTTTATCTGAAAAAAAGCGGAAGTAAACATAAAGCAACTATAAGGGCAAGAAATGGTAATAAAGATAAGAAGAAAACATACAATCAGAATCTTGCAGATGATACATGGCATCAGGTAGTTGGTGTATTCCTTGCAAATGGTAAAAGAAAATTATATTTAGATGGTGTTTATAAAAGATCGGACAATAGCGTAGTGAGTTTTAATACAAATGCCGTATTAGTAACTTTTGGCAGATGGGGTGACAGTTCACCAGAATCTTATTTTAATGGTTTAATTGATAATATTTGTATCTGGAATAAAGAACTCAGCAACACTGAAATTTCAAATTATTATAATAACTTGCCAACAGGTAGTGAATCAAATTTAAAAGGATTCTGGAAATTTAATGAAGGCTCAGGAACATCAGCTTCAAATTCTGCAAGTTCAGGTGGATATTCAGGCAATATTACCGGGGCTACGTATGAAAATATTTCCGGAAGTCCTGATTCTGACGGCGATGGTGTTCCTGATGATACTGATGTTTGGCCAAATGATCCTACAAAGGCGTATCTGTCAATTTATCCATCGGGAAGCAAATATTATTTTAATCTTTATGAAGATTTATGGCCGGGTTTAGGTGACTATGATTTTAATGATGTTATTTTGAAAACAAAACTTCACACTTATAAGAATGGACAAAATCAACTTGTTGGTGGAAAAGTGATTTCTTCGGTTTACTGGATTGGAGGTGGAATTCCTCGTGGTGCAGGTATAGAGTGGTTTAAGTCAAATGGCTCGGCAACACAACTTACTTATTTACCTGACCAGACAGTAACTTTTACTGAACCCACAAACGTTGTTTCAGACCCGGTTGTGTTTAATGCTGTTAAGCTATTTGATGGTAATATAACTGGAAGTTTAAACGATACGGTTGATTTTGAATATACATGGGATCATACTGTTGCAGGAAATAGTTTATGTATACAAGTATATATTTATATGAACAGATACCATGAAGTTCATATGTATGGATATCCGCCTACAAAAGCTGCTGATATGTCTTTGTTTGAAACCTCAAATGATGCATCTCAAACTACTTGGGCCTGGAATCCGGGTGATCAGTTTACAAGTCCTGCAAATTTTTATAAAACAAGTAATAACTTACCTTGGGGATTAGAAATAAGTGCCACTGAGTTTAGAGTGCCAAACGAAAAAATAGAAATTTTAAATGCTTATCCTCAGTTTCAGGCATGGGCAGAATCAGGTGGAAGTGTAAATGTAGACTGGTATAACTATCCTGATGTAAGTAAGACGTTTTTACCGGGTGAATAAAAAAAGACAATTAAAACATTC
>CAZREZ010000081.1:0-4051 GCA_964599115.1 uncultured Bacteroidales bacterium | reverse complement strand
TGAGCAGAGACGAAGGGTGAGCAGATACGAAAGACTCATGATGACGATTGTTTTGGGATGAATTGGTTATGACAGAAGAAAGAAACCTGAAACTTTAAACTGGGGACTGCTACTTTATTTTTTTTCATTCGACATTTATAATTCCATGACCATTCTACATTCATTAATAATCAATATTCATTAATTTCATTCACTAAGCTTACTAAGATAATTAACAAGATTTCGTACAGCAACAGCACGATGACTGATTTTATTTTTTTCTTCTAAATCCATCTCGGCAAACGACTTGTCAAATCCATTCGGCTGAAAAATCGGGTCATAGCCAAAACCTTCATGCCCTCTTTTTTCTGTAAGTATTACACCATTAATTATTCCTTTCAAGAAATTCTCTTTACCATTAAGAATTAAAGAAATAACGGTTTTAAATCTTGCTTTGCGGTTAGTTATTCCGTTCATCTCAGCAAGGACTTTATTCATGTTCTTTTCAAAATCGTTTTCTATTCCTGCGTATCGAGCTGAATAAACTCCGGGTCTCCCGTCTAATGCTTCAATTTCCAGGCCTGTATCATCAGCAAAACAATCAATCCCGAATTTATCATAAATATAATGTGATTTTTGAGAAGCATTTCCTTTTATTGTATCTCTTGTTTCGGGTATTTCTTCAAAACAATTAATATCTTTCAGACTTAGGATTTTATAATTGTCTTTAATAAGATGGCTTACTTCTTCTAATTTATGCTGATTATTTGTTGCGAAAATTAATTTTGTCATTAGCCTCAGCCTAAAACGTTGTTTGATAATCTTCAATAACTACTCTGCTAATCAATCATAGCAATGTGCTATAATGATAAAACTTAGAAAAAATCTATAATCTAAATTCTAAAATCTAAAATCAAAATTCTCATCAACCATTTAAACTATTAATGGTTACCAGTTTTTTTACGGAAATTGGGTTCCCTGATAATCAGTAATATTAACCAGTGGAATGTTTGCGTTAAATGTACGGTTAATATCTTTAATAAAATAATTTGCTATAAGTGCATAACCTCTGTGATTTAAGTGTACACCGTCTAATGAGAATAATCCACCCTCAATAAATTTCACATTAAAATTTATACCGTCAAAAACCAATCCCGATTCAAATTCATTAAAATAAGTGTTCATATCAACCAAAGCTACCGGATGCAAGCTCGCAAGGTCTTTAATTTTTATATTATAATTATCAATGGCATCGGATATAGCAGCTATTTCAGATTCACTTAAAGTAAATTGATCCGGAACAGGTATTTGGCTACCCCAGTATGCACATTTTAAAGAATCCTGTGGAATTGAAAGCAGTACTAATTCGGTGTTTTTAATTTGCCTCATTTTCAGCATTGCTAACGAGTCAGGTAAAGGCATTGTAGGGTCGGCAATTACCATCGGATTAGCTCCCAATTGGAAATTTATCCTGTATTCCATTCCCATTGCTTCCATAAAAGCATTGTATACCCCATATCCAAGATTTAACGTGTCAACGAGGCTCTGATCAGTTAATACAATTGCATTATATGGAACAGTATTAAAAAATGGAATGTTTGTAATATGTGGGACGGTTGCAATTGCTCCTTTTGTACCATATTGGGTTAAGCTGGTAATAATTGCATCCATTGAGCTTGAGAATAACGGGATACTTGTAATTGAATCACTTGCTCCGCCTGCTGATGCATATCGCATAATATCATTAGCTCCAAGCCATAAAGTAAAGAAGGTTGGATTAATTTTTGGAATTTCCTCTAATACGAAGTTAGCATCAGGCGATTTAAATCTTGCATAATAAGGATTAAATTGGCAAATTACTGATAGTGCTTCATAAGATTTTAATCCGGGTACACCGATGTTATTAAACGGCCTCTGGTCAGCAACTGACGTAATTAGTTGATTCATTAAATCTGTCTGGCTGGCATCAGGGTCTGCAAAAACCGGTGCTAATGATTGTTGACCAAGGCAATCGGTTGCATATCCTAATATATATTTTGTGTGAAGAAACAAGCCTCCAGATGTTAATTCAACTCCTACTCCATTGTTAGTAGGCATTAAAGGTTGTTTGAAATCACCTTGCATCCCAACAGTTTTAAATTGATTAGCAAGAATGTTTGGATATGAGTTTTCCTGGCCACCTGAGTATAATGCATTGTCGGCATAACCGGAAGTCAGGGAATTTCCAAATGCAAGGTAAGTTGTAAAATCTGCACTTCCTTTTGATGGAGAAAATTCATCAATTTTCGGCTCACAAGCTGTAAGAATAGCTAATGATAAAATGTATATTAAATATCTATATTTCATAACTTCTTAAATTTTAAAGGTTAAAAACTATAACTTAAGCCAATTCCGGGAATTGATCCCTGGCTTTTGTATTTTCCTGAGAAATTATCCGGCTCATAAGCTTTTTCTGCCTCTTGTCCGAAAAGATGGAGATAAGACAAGTCAATACTAAGATTTTCAATTGGCTGATATGATAATCCTAATGTAAGTCCTGTTGTATTTAAACTAACAGTTTCAGGATTGAAATATTTTTCATTTGTAGGAGTCGGATCATAGTAACCGCCTGCCCTTAATGTAAGTTTGTCATTTAACTTATATTGACCGCCAATGCGAATAATCCAGCTATCTTTATATTCACGCGGATTAGCATTATTTAACAAATCCCCGCTTTCTTTAAATGTAAATATCAATGAGTCGTAAGTGCTCCACATCACCCAGTTAACTTCTGCGGCTAATGTTAATTTTTCATTTACATTAAATGCCAGTCCGAAATCTAAATTTGCAGGCATTGGAAGTTCTGCATTAAACTTATTATCTTTAGGAATATTAGAGCTTAAAGCAGAAGGAACGGTGAAAGTAGCATCACCATCTGTCATCTTCATAATAATCTTTGAGCGATAATCAATACCAAAACTGAATTTATCATTTGGTTTAAAATATATGCCTACATTAAAACCAATGTTACTTGTATTACCTTCAAGATTTGCTTCGGAATTGTTATAAGGCAATGCTTTATTTAATTTAACTTTTCCGGTTGCAAAAACAAACCCTGCTCCTATACCGATTTTTTCATTGATTTGATATGATGCAGTAAGCTGATAAAAAATTGCACTTAAAGAAATGTTTTGAATAAGCATTTGACCTACCCAATCATCGTCCCATTTGGTTGAACTGCCAAAAGGGGTGTAAACTCCTAAACCGACAACTAATTTATCAGTAATTTTTCCTGCACCGTAAAAGTAAAAAGGTGTTCCTGTAGGATTATCGGTTTTTGCCTGATAATCAGTGGCATCTTTCTGAAAAACCACCTTGGCCATTATAAAGCTTGCACCAAGTGAAAAATCATATTTATTTTTCATCATTGATAAAGCACCCGGATTGTAAAACATACTGCTTGCACCATAATTAAATGGTGTGCCAATGAGACCAATTCCGGTTTGTTTCTGCCCTTGCAATCTAACTTGATAACCGCCTGCATGAGCAGACCATGTTGCAATTGCAAACAGCAACATAATGTAAATAAATTTTCTCATAATTTATATTTTTGGTTATTAATGGGGTGCAATATAGTAAAAATTTTAAAATCACATAATAAAATTAATTCACGATCAATAAAACGATACATTTTTATGAATAACAAAAGTATGTTATTTTACATGGAATGATGGAATTGTGGAATGAAGGAATGCTGGAGTACTGATGGTAATACGCAGAATTCCTCCAAAGGGAAATAAGGGAAATAAGGGAAATAAGGGAAATAAGGAAGATCAGTAATTACCTTCCAAGCATTTTTTTAGTAAAATTACCTGAAACCGAAGCAAACCAGTTAATTAAGTTCAATAATCCAATCCAGATCATTATACAGAAAAAGAAGAAAAAAATTGCTTCAATAAACGACTCGGTTTGATAAATTCCTAAAATGTCAATTTTTCCAAAAACAGCATTAAAAGGAGTGTAGATAAGTAATCCCGATAATATTGAAATTAATATTGGTGGTATTATTGAGATTATTCCAACAGGCATTTTT
>CAZREZ010000080.1:0-10297 GCA_964599115.1 uncultured Bacteroidales bacterium | reverse complement strand
TTATGAATTTGAAATTATTAGCCACCATCCGTTTCTATTTTTCTCAATGTGTTTTTATGAATAGTATTCACTACAAAGCACATAGTCGTTTGGCAAAAGTTCAAAATAGATACAGGAATATCACTATTGGTATATCAGGAGCAACACTTATTGTAATTATTTTACAGGCAATTGGTCTTGAAGATAATTTGACGCAGCTTTTAAGAATAATATCATATTGTGGAATGATTCTGACTGCAACAAGTTTGATATTTACCATGTACAGTAAAGAAGATATAGGCGAAATAAAAAGTCAACATAGAAATATTGCAGAAGAGTATAAAATATTACGGGATAGTTACATGATGTTAATTGAAGAAGCAATAAGCAATGCTTATGATGATAAAATATTAAGAGAAAAAGGACAGTATCTCCAAAAATTATATAGTGCCATTGGTAAGTATTCTCCAACCACAACTTACGATGATTACAAGAAAGCTCAAATTGGTTTAGGATTAAGTGGGGAAAATGACGAAGAATTTACATGGTCTGATAAAGAAATTGATCGTTTTCTACCACAATTATTCCGTATTGAAGAAAAATAATAAAATTTTTTATTTGTGAAACAATAACATTGTTGGTTTGTTGTTTTATTTTGTAATATTGCGAAATATTTGTAAAAATAAGAAACAGAAATAATGATACATTCACTTTCTATACAGAATTTTCTTTCATTTAAGGAAGAAGTAACTTTTAGTTTTGAAGCAACAAAAGATAAAAAACTTGAAGATTATCAAGTAGTTGAAGTTGCTAAAGGCGTAAGATTATTAAAACTTGGGATTATATATGGTGCAAACGCATCTGGTAAAAGTAATTTGCTAAATGCTTTTGATTTTTTGCGAAGAATATGGCTTTCTGTTAAAGACAATAAAGATAAAAAAACAGGTCTGATTCCGTTTATGATGGATGATTCTTCAAAGAAAGAAGTTTCTAAATTTAATTTAGTGTTTTATGTTGACGGAAAGAAATTTGTTTATAATCTTGAGATCAATGAAAAAGTAATTTTCTATGAGTGCCTATATTTTTATCCGGGAGTTCAGCCCAAAATTGTTTTTGAAAGAACACATAACAATATTTCTAAAATTGAATATGGCGCTAGTATAAAAACAAATAAAGTTGCTAAAGATCAAATAGGCATTAAATGTTTATCCAATATGTCAGTATTTGCAGCGTATAATCAAGTCAATGTTGAAATTTTTGAAATTGAATTAGCGTTATCGTGGATGAAAAATCAGTTTATGGAGGTTATTGAACCTGAAATGCCTTTAAGTCATTATGTAGAGAATTTAATTTATAAAGATGATAAGATGAAAGATGAGGTTCTTAATTATTTGAAAGAAGCTGATTTTAACATTTCTGCTATTCATACAAAATTTGTAAAAGAAGACATACCTGAGTTTGTTATATCTTCATTCATAGAAGATAGCAATCTACCCTTGAAAGAAAAAGAAAGGATAAGAAAAGAAAGAACTTTTGTAATTCCAAGAACTAGTTTTGAGCATAGAGTGTATGATAAAGAAGGGAATTTGCATTATCATGATCTTCCTGAAGAACTGCAGTCAAAAGGTACTTTAAGAACTTTTGAGCTTGCTGTGTCCATTCTTCAGGCCATTAAAAGAAATGCCTTTTTAGCTATTGATGAAATAGAATCATCGCTTCATCCTAAATTAGTTGAATTTATTATAGAGAATTTTTTAAAAGATTCAAAATTTGCTCAATTATTAGTAACAATACATTATGATGGCTTACTTGAAGAAGATGATTTAATAAGAAAAGACAATATCTGGTTTACAGAAAAAAATACAGATGCCTCAACCAAGTTATACTCACTTTCAGATTTCAAAGCAGTAAATAGAATTACATCTTTACAAAAAGCCTATAAGTACGGTAAATTTGGAGCAATCCCTAATATTGAATAATAATGGGAGGGCGTCGAAAAAGAAATTTAGATTTAAGAGGAGGTGTTTTTGTAATTGGAGAAGGAATTACAGAACAGTACTACTTTAAACATTTAAAATATTTAAGAAAGTATAATTGTGTTGTAAAGCCCCGTTTTTTTGGTAAAACCAGTATTGCTGAAATAGAGAAATCTGTTAAAAAATTGCTTCTTGGTGGAATTTCTATTATTTGTGTTTTTGATGCAGATGTTTCTGAGCGAGATATTTCTGAAAAAGAAAAATTGAACCAATTTAAGAGAAAATATCAAAGGAATAGCGATGTTATAATTTGTGATAGCTTTCCATCTATTGAATTTTGGTTTTTGCTACATTTTGTAAAAACCAGTAAACATTTTCAGAACTCAAAAGCTGTAGAAAGAGAATTGAATAAGTTTGTTATAGATTATAGTAAAACAAAAAACTATCTCAAAAACATCCGTTGGGTTGAGCAACTTGTTGAAAAAATAGAGACAGCTTGCGATAACGCAAAATCAATAGAACAAGTTGACGGCTGCTCTTACTCAAATATTTTTATAGCTATTGAACAACTTGAAAGCATATAGATTGAAATGCCTACACATTTTTCTGTAAATAGAAAAATAAAGGTACCACTTTTAGTAAGAATTCACTTTGAAATAGCCAACGAACCATATACTAATACGTTCAGCAAATAAAACACCCACAAAACATCCACAAAAAAAGTTATCAGTTATCGGTAAAGAAACATTCCATTTCTCTCTTTGGAAAAAAAGTATAAAAATTGAAATCCAACTCATCCGATGACTTCAAGTCATCGGATGAGTTTAAAATACTTCTCCTCATCTAAAAAATATCTCTCCCAATTCTTCGTTTAAGAAATAGTTAAAGTTGTAAAGATAATTTTGTTGATAAATCAGTTAAGTTTTATAAAATAGTGCCAATTGAAATACTATTTTTATTCGCTAAATATATATTTAATATGAAGAAAATTTTTGCCATACTTCTGTTTTCCATTTTTATTTTCACGGGATTTTTAAAAGTTTCATTTGCTCAGCAAACTGCTGTTTATGATAATCCCGGTGCTGAATACCGCCTGGCTGTTGAACTGTTTAACAAGCAAAAATTCGGAGCAGCACAAAAAACATTTTTAAATGTTATTAAAGCACTTAAAGAAGAAAATACGGAAATAAAAACAAACGCCGAATATTATGATGCTGTTTGTGCAATGGAACTCAATAATAAGGATGCTGAATATAAATTACAGGAATTTATAAAAAATCATCCTGCAAACACAAAAATTAAACGTATCTACTTCTATCTCGGTAAACTTCAGTTTAATGATAAACATTATAAAAAAGCAATTGAATCGTTCAGAAAGGTTGACAGGTATGATTTAACCAAGGATGAAAAGCTTGAATATTATTTCAAAACCGGTTATTCCTATCTTAAAAACAAAGATATAAAAAAAGCCAAAAATGCCTTTTCGCAAATCAAGGACAAAGAATCAAAATACAAAGGTCCGGCAACTTACTATTACGCTCATATTGAATATAATGATGGTAATTATGATGCAGCTTTAGAAGGTTTTAATAATTTATCGGACAACAGAACTTTCAAAAAAATAATCCCATATTATATTGTTCATATTTATTATTTTCTGGGGAATTATGATAAAATTCTTGAAATTGCTCCTCCTATGTTTGAATCGGCTACAAGTAAAAGAAAGCCCGAAATAGCACGGTTAATAGGAGATGCTTATTACAGAAATTCAGACTATGAAAAAGCATTATATTATTTTGATATTTATGAAAGAACTTCAAGAGGAACTATCGGGCGTGATGATTATTACCAACTAGGATTCACCAATTATAAAAACGGGAAATTTCAAAAAGCAATCTATGATTTTCAGAAGGTTATTACTTTAAATGATTCATTATCACAAAATGCCTATTATCTTCTTGGTGATTGCTATGTTGAAACAGGTCAAAAAAAATTCGCCAGAAATGCTTTTCTGTCAGCTTATAAACTTGATTTTGATAAACAGATAAAAGAAGATGCTTTGTTTAATTATGCGAAACTCTCAATTGAAATTTCACACGATCCTTACAACGAAGCTATTAAATCATTAGAGCAATACATCAGGGATTATCCCGGTTCCGACAGGGTTGATGAAGCATACAGCTATCTTATTCAATTATTTTTATCAACTAAGAACTATAAAGCCGCACTGGCTTCATTTGAAAATATCAAATTAAAAGATAAAGAATTAAATGAAGCTTACCAAAAAATTGCTTTTTACAGAGGCATTGAATTATTTAATGATAAAAAATATAATGAAGCTATTGAACTTTTTACAAAATCATTAAAATACAATTATAATAAATCAATCACAGCAGAAGCAAATTTCTGGATCGGTGATGCATTTTTTAGATTATCAAATTATTGGGGCGCTGAAAAATACTATAATATATTTTTATTTTCACAGGGAGCTAAGGAGTTACCCATTTATTACACTGCTTTTTATAATCTCGGTTATATTTATTTCAACAAAAAAGAATATTCAAAAGCAATTATACAATTTAAAAAATTTGCAGCTAACAAAACTGATAAAAATTTAAAATTAGTAAATGATGTTTACCTGAGATTAGGCGATTGTTATTATATTAATTCTAAATTTAACGATGCAATTACCTATTACAACAAAGCATTTAATTTAAAACAAGCTGAACGTGATTATGCTTTATATCAGGAAGCATTGTCAAACGGGGCTTTGGGTAAGTTTGCAAAAAAAATCAGCATTTTAAAGAAATTAACCGGAAACTATAAAAACTCTCCTTATTATGATGATGCCTTATATGAAATTGCAATTACAAACATTCTTCAGAATAACAACCGTGAAGCTATTGTTTATTTTGACAAATTAGTAAAAACCAGCCCAAAAAGCAATTATGAAAGAAAATCGTTGCTCAAAACCGGCATGATATATTACAACAACGACCAAAATGACCTTGGAATAAAAACTTTAAAAAAGGTAATAACAAATTATCCAGGTTCATCCGAATCGCAGGAAGCATTGATAAGCCTTCGTAATATCTACATTGATATTAACAAAGTAAATGAATTTTATAAATACGCAGAAAATCTGAGTTTTGTTAGTATCACTGTTTCCGAGCAGGATTCAATGATATTTATTGCTGCTGAAAATCAATACTTTGAAGGGAATTGTGAAAAAGCCATCTCAACTTTTGCCGATTATATTCAGAAATTCCCTAACGGAGTTTTTGCAATCAACGCCAATTACTACAAAGCCGAATGTGAATTTAAGCGCGACTCTTTGACCAATGCTTTAACAGGATACGAATTTGTAATAAACCATCCTGAAACTCAATTTAAAGGAAAAGCACTTGTCAAAGCCGCTTATATCAATTTTAATTTAAAAAATTACGAATCTGCCCTTCTGAATTATATTGGTATGGAAGAAAATGCCGAAGATAAAACAAGCATCATTAATGCTATTGAAGGCCAGATGAGATGTAATTATCTTTTGAATAATTATGATGAAACAATCAATACTGCAAATAAATTACTCAGAACCGAAAAAGTTAATAATGAGCAAATTATTGAAGCACACTTTACATTGGCAAACTCATACATGGCTTTAGGAGATATTAGCAATGCAAAAAAAGAATTTAATATTACAAATAAAATTACTGACAGTGAAATCGGGGCAGAATCACAATATTATGTCTCTTTGATTTTATTTAAAACAGGAGAATACAAGGAAGCTGAAAAAACAGTATTTGAGCTTGTTGACCATTATTCTTCGTATGATTATTGGGTAGCTAAAACTTTTATTTTGATGGCTGACATTTATATTGAACTGGATAACACATTTCAGGCTAAACAAACATTACAGAGCATAATTGACAATTACGAAGGACCTGAATTGAGCGAAATAGCTACTAAAAAACTGAGTAACATATTAGAAAAAGAAAAACAGGAAGCACAAGTTGAGGAGGAAGATATTGAAGAAGATAAAAATGGAATAATGGAATGATGGAAGAGAGGCTCCATACGGACTCCTTTAAGTAGTAAGGCTAAGGCTAAGTAAAGTTGACTAAAGTCAACTTATTTATAAATGTTTTTGTTTATTGAGCTACCATGCTAAAGCATAGTGCTAATCATAAAAATTAACAATAATGATAAAATATTCGAACATCTTTGGCAAATCAATTTTGCTGATTGTAATTATGATAAGTTTTTTTGGAAAGGCAGCAAATGCGCAACAACAAGCACACTCTGAGGAGGTTACAATAATCGGCTCATATAAACCAAGCATTTCCAAAGCACATAAAATTAATATCAATCCTGAAATATCCGACGAAGACATTAAAATGCCTGTACTTACCTATGATATCAACCCAAAAAAGATGAATACCAAAATTCAGCTTGAACCTATAAAACCGGCAAAAATTTCAGGTGATCGCAAATCAAAACTTTACAGAAATTTAGTGAAAGCAGGATTTGGAAATTATACTACACCATATTTTGAATTTTTCGCAAACAGTCTTCGTTCTAAAGATTTCTCTTTCGGAGTTCACCTTAAACATATTTCGTCAAATGGTGATATAAAAAATTATGCTAACAACGCATTCAGCAACAACGAAGCAAGTGTTTACGGAAAAAAGTTTTTTAGAAAGCATACTTTTTCAGCAAATATTTTTTACAAACGAAATGTAGTGCATTTTTACGGCTATAAGCCAGAAGATTTTCCAGACACTACTTTCTCAAAAGATGATATAAAACAAAGGTTTCAAATTGCAGGAGCAAATCTAAAAATTCAAAGCAATTATCTGAATTCTAAAAAATTAAATCATTTATTTGAAATAGACTATTATTACCTTGCTGATTTTTATGAAACAAAGGAACAGAACATATATTTTAAAACAAGACTTGATAAAAATTTCAAACTGTTCGATCTTACCGAAAATCAAAATTTAGGATTGATTGCCGATGTTAATTATTATGCTAATACCGACAGTTTAAATACCAATAACAGTACTGTTGTTCGTTTTCAGCCTTTTATAAGCACCGATTTTAATCAATATAAATTTTATTTTGGTTTAGATGCAACTATAGTACTTGACAGTACAACTAAACTGCATTTTTACCCAATAGCAAAAGCAGAAGTTGTTGTTGTTCCAAAACATTTAATTGTTTATGCCGGCGTTAAAGGAGAAATTAATAAAAATTCATTTAAAATACTAAGCGACAAAAATCCATTCATCATCTCAACAATTCCTTTAGAATATTCAAATAATAAATTAGAAGTATTTGGTGGATTAAACGGAAATTTATTTAAAACTCTTGATTTTAATGTTTGTTTATCCAATTCATTAATTGATAATATGCCATTTTTCGTAAATGATACTTCCAATATTTTAAACAATACATTTAATGTAGTTTTTGATGATATTAGCCTGTTAAAAGTTAAAGCTGAAATTTCTTATCAAAAAAAGGAGAAAATAAAATTGAATTTCAATGCTGTTTTCAATAAATATACAATGGATAAGGAACTAAAGCCATGGCACAAACCTGATTTTGAAATATCATTTGGTGCAAATTACAATATCTCAAACAAATTCATTATCAAAGCAGAAATATTTGCCTACAGTAAAATTTTTGCAAGAACTTTTGATAATAACACAGTAATTTCTGAAGAAATTAAGGAATGGATTGATTTAAACCTTGGATTCGAGTATAGAATAACTAAAACATTTTCTGCTTATGTCAACTTTAATAACATAGGAAATTTGCAATATCAAAAATGGTACAATTATCCTGTTCAGCAATTCAATTTCACTGCTGGTATAACTTATTCATTTTAAACAACATACTTATAATTATATTTTTTTACATCCTTACTTTATAACACAAATATCTTTTTTTTATTTCGCTAATAGATTTCCACATTAAAATGTTAATAAAAACATTGATTTTACTGGTATTTTATACAATTTTTTTGATAAATAATTGTTACTTTTGCAAATATATTATGATTTAACATAACTATTTGATTATGACCGATGAAGAAAAAATTCTAATAGCAAGTGAAAACTATACTGCGAATAACATACAAGTACTTGAAGGATTGGAAGCTGTTCGTAAAAGACCGGCTATGTATATTGGTGATGTAAGTACAAGAGGATTACATCATTTGGTTTATGAAGTTGTTGACAATTCAATAGATGAAGCACTTGTGGGATATTGCGACAAAATTGATGTTTTTATTCACGAGGATAATTCAATTACTGTTATTGATAATGGACGAGGAATCCCGACCGGATTGCATGAAAAAGAGAACAGGTCGGCTTTAGAAGTTGTAATGACGCTTTTGCATGCAGGAGGAAAATTCGATAAAGATTCTTATAAGGTTTCAGGAGGATTGCATGGTGTTGGGGTTTCATGTGTTAACGGACTTTCATCAAAGCTTATAGCAAAAGTTTACAGAGAAGGTAAAATATTTATTCAGGAATATGCTTATGGCAAACCTTTAGAAAATGTAAAAGTTATCGGAGAAACCTCAAAATCAGGAACTGAAATTACATTCGTGCCTGATAATAGTATTTTTATCACAACTACTTACGATTATAATATTCTATGTTCCCGATTGCGTGAGCTTGCTTTCCTGAATAAGGGCATCACACTTTCCATCACCGATTACAGAGAAAAGGACGAAGCGGAAAATTTCATATATCAGGAATTTCGTTCGGAGCTCGGGCTTATAGATTTCATTAATTATCTTGATGAAAACAGAGAAAGATTAATGCCGGAACCAATAGCAATTGAAGGCGAAAAAAATGGTATTCCCGTTGAAATTGCAATGCAATACAATACTTCCTTTGCTGAAAATCTTCACTCGTATGTTAATAATATCAACACACATGAAGGAGGCACACATCTGTCGGGTTTCAGACGGGGACTGACACGAACTTTAAAAAACTATGCTGAAAAATCAGGTATGTTAGCAAAACTAAAATTTGATATCAGCGGTGATGATTTCAGGGAAGGATTAACAGCAATTCTTTCAGTAAAAGTTGCTGAGCCACAGTTTGAAGGTCAAACCAAAACCAAATTAGGCAACTCAGAAGTGATGGGAGCTGTTGATCAAATGGTTAGCGAATCATTAACCAATTACCTTGAAGAACATCCAAAAGAATCCAAAATCATTGTAAACAAAGTAGTTTTGGCAGCAACTGCCCGTCATGCCGCACGTAAAGCACGCGAACTTGTTCAGCGAAAAAATGTTTTATCCGGTTCGGGTTTACCCGGAAAACTTTCCGACTGCTCTGAAAGAGACCCCTCATTATGCGAAATTTATCTTGTTGAGGGTGACTCGGCAGGTGGTACTGCTAAACAGGGTCGTGACCGCAAATTTCAGGCAATTTTACCGCTAAGAGGTAAAATACTTAATGTTGAAAAAGCAATGCCTTATAAAATATTTGAAAGCGAAGAAATAAAGAATATGTTTACTGCTTTAGGTATTACTATCGGAACTGAAGAAGACAGTAAAGCTCTCAATCTTGAAAAACTTCGATATCACAAAATCATTATTATGACTGATGCTGATGTTGACGGAAGTCACATCGCAACTTTAATTCTTACATTTTTCTTCCGATACATGATGGAGCTGATTGAGAGAGGATATGTTTATATAGCAACTCCACCACTCTATCTTATAAAAAAAGGAAAAACACAACAATATTGCTGGTCGGAAGAAGAACGTGTTCAACTTATGAAAGAATTATCACTAAATGGCAATGAAAGCGGGATACACATCCAGCGTTATAAAGGTTTGGGTGAAATGAATGCAGATCAACTATGGACAACAACAATGGACCCCGAACTCCGTACACTCAGACAAGTTACTATTGAAAGCGGCACTGAAGCCGACCGTGTCTTCTCAATGCTCATGGGCGATGAAGTACCTCCACGAAGAGAATTTATTGAACAGAATGCCAAGTATGCAAATATTGATGTGTAGGATGATAACTATTTATTGTCAGTCCATAAAGTCAAACAAATTTTGAATTAAAGCACCAAATAACAAATCACAAATCACAAATAAATTCGAAATATCAATGATCAAAACTTGTCCGTACGAAGCGAAGCAAGTCCGTATGGATGGATGTCAAAAACAACTTTGAATATTGAGATTTCGGTCTTTGATGTTTATTTGTATTTTGGTGCTTGTAATTTGTTATTTTTTAAAAAATTCATGTTCAAAAATTAGGTTTAATTGAAAAAACATGGTTGCTAAAATAGGGGTTTATATATTGTTA
>CAZREZ010000079.1:0-10297 GCA_964599115.1 uncultured Bacteroidales bacterium | reverse complement strand
AATGAGTAATAATTATTTCAACACATGGTATTATATTTTAAAATGAAATAGTAAAAGTGCTTTCTTTGCCATCTTTTGATTGTACACTTATCATACCATTATGCAGTCGCATAATTTGGCGTGACAAACTTAATCCAATTCCTGATCCTTTTTCTTTGGTAGTAAAAAAGGGTACAAAAATATCCTTAATGATGTTTGATGGGATGCCTGCTCCATTATCTTTTATTTCTATGTTTATCCTGTCTTCTGCCCTAATTGCAGAAATTATCAACTGAGGATCAGCAATATTTTCAAGGGCTTGAATGCTGTTTTTAACCAAATTTATCAATACTTGCTCTATCAGGTTTGGGTCGGCTGTTATTCTAAGATTTTCATCCTGTAAATGTTTTGTAAACTTGATTTGGTTTTTCTCCAATTCGGGTTTCCATAGTTGCTCTATATTTTCAATCAACTTAGTAACGAGAACATCTTCCATTTTTGGTGTTGGAATCTTTGTAAGTTTACGGTATTCATTAACAAAATTGTACAAGCCCTCGCTCCTGCTCTGTATGGTTTTTACACTGCGAACAACATCCGTGATTTTATCTTTATCCGGTTGTTCCCAATTGTTTTGATCTTCTTCCGGCCCCAGAATCATGAGTATGGTTTCTGTTAAACTCGAAATTGGAGTGACCGAGTTCATGATTTCATGGTTAAGTATGCGAATCAAACGAATCCAGGCTTCAGATTCTTTTTGTTCAATTTCTTGCTTGATATCGTAAAAAGTTATGATGCGATGAGGTTCTTCAAATAAACGGCTGTGGCTAACTTGTACGAATAGTTGCCGGATTTCCGATGTATTTTTCAAATCAATAATATTATTCCCACCTTGGCTAAGCTCATCAATTTTTGATGTAAATGAACTAATTTTTCTGCTGAGTTGAAACCATGTTTTTGTTTTAAATATTCCCAGATATTTTTCGGCAGCCATATTCATTAAAACGATTTCGTTTTTGCCATTGGTGCAAATAATTCCTATTTTCACCTGTGTAATAATTAGCTGTAAAAGTTCGTATTGCAGGTGTTTTTGGCTACTCAGGTTTTTAAATGAATCAATAATTGTATTAAATGACCTGTATAGTTCAGACAAGTGCCCTTTCTTTTGTTCTTCCGGGAAATAAACTGAAAAATCAAAATATTTTATTGATAATAAAAATTTTGAAAGCTCACGGTTGGTTTTCGTTACAAACCAAATCAATTCAGTTACAGCAATTATAAGTAAGCAAATGAAAACAAAAAATGTAAAAATCAGTTGCAGGCTGTCCTGTTTATAAAAGAAAAAAGCAATTAATAGTGCCAGCGATAAAATGATTATTACCCGAATAATTACTTGTATACTAAATTTTTTAAAGTCCATATTTTTCCAGTCTTCTGTAAAGAGCGGTACGTGCGATGCCAAGATCTTTAGCAGCTTTGGTTACATTTCCTTTGTTCTTGCTTAAGGCACGGAGAATATATTGTTTTTCCATCTCTACTAAATTCAGGTTCTCGTCTTTTTTTCCCGATCTATGCATACTGTAATCGGATGTAATGCTACTTACTTTTAAAATATTCCCTTCGCATAAAATAACAGCTCTTTCAATGGTATGTTGTAATTCCCTGATATTTCCAGGCCAATGATATTTTTGTAATTTGCTTAGCATGCTATGAGATATTCGCAGTTTTTCTTTGTGATATCTTTTGTTAAATTTCTTTAAAAAATAATTAGACAGAAGAGGAATGTCTTCAGTACGGTTGCGTAAAGGTGGCACGGGTATTTCAACCATATTTATCCGGTATAATAAATCTTCCCGAAATTCTCCTTTTTTAACCATTTCGTAAAGTGGCATATTCGTGGCACAAATCAAACGGAAGTCTACAGGAACTTCTTTATTGCTCCCTATTCGGCACACCTTACGGTTTTGAAGCACACTCAATAATTTTACTTGTAAAGGAACAGCCAGGTTTCCTATTTCATCCAAAAAAAGTGTGCCCGCATTGGCAATCTCTATGCGTCCGGCTTTGTCTGTGTTTGCATCAGTGAAAGCTCCTTTAACTTGCCCGAACAATTCACTCTCAAAAAGATTTTCATGGATAGCCCCTAAATCTACACTGATGAAGGCCTCTTCCGAACGTAAAGATTGTTTATGAATCTCGCGGGCAACCAACTCTTTTCCGGTTCCGTTTTCGCCCATAATAAAAATATCGGCATCTGTTTTGGCTACTTTTTGTATCAGATCAAAAATCCTTTTTATGGCAGGGGACTCACCAATAAAATTTTCAAAACGCTGATTAATATCTTTGGTGATAATTTTCTGTGTTGTTTTTAGTTTAGTAAGTTCCAGCTTCGATTTACGTAATTGTAAGGCCGAAAAAATGATACTTAAAAGTTTGTCATTTTTCCAGGGCTTAATAATAAAATCAAAAGCTCCGGATTTTAGGGATTGAACTGCAAGGTCAACTCCACCATAGGCTGTGATAAAAACTACAATAGCATCCGGATGTATTTGCAAGATTTGATTTAGCCAATGAATACCTTCATCTCCATCATTTTTCCCTTTCGTAAAATTCATATCTAAAAGGATAACATCAAATTCAATAGTAGTCAGCAATTCAGTTATTCTTTCAGGCCTTTGTTCAACTTTAACAAGACTGAAAATTTGTTTCAGAAACATTTGTGCTGATACCAAAACATCCAGATCATCATCAATAATTAGTATATTAGCTTCTGTCCGGTCCATTTTGTAGAATTTTTCCAAAAATACAAAATGTTCTGATAACAGACACCAAAGTGTACTAAAAACAGACATAATTTTCTATATATTTAATAAAGAATAAATGTAAGAGTCTCAAAAAAAGATTGATAGAATTGATGGCACAGAATTTGACTTATTAAAAAAAAATCATATGTTAAAAAATTTGCTAATAATAACAATCAGGAATTTTAAAAAACATTTAGGATTTTCATTGCTTAATATTTTGGGGCTAACCATAGGAATGGCAAGTTTTATACTCATTGTTATGTGGATCATTGATGAATTGAGTTATGAAAAATCGTATAAAAATGCTCATCGAATTCATGTGTTGTATAAAAAATATATGATTGGTGGCCAAACTCAGTTTAATTCGTCAACACCTCTTCCATTAGCACCAAGGTTAAAAAAAGATTTTGGTGAGATTGAGGGAGCCGTTCGAATTGCACCTATTCGTGCAACAATAGAATATGAGGATTTAATTTTCACTCAGCAAAACCTATGTGCTACAGATTCGGATTATCTCAATATGTTTGAAATAGAATTTGTATTAGGTAACTCTCATTCTGTTTTGTCAGAACCACATTCAGTTATTATATCTCAAGAAATTGCAGAGAGATATTTTAAAGAGGAGAATCCATTAGGAAAGGTATTAAAATATAAGGGAGAAAAAAATCTTACCATATCGGGAGTGTTTAAAAATCCACCTGAAAAATCAAGGTTCAGGTATGAATTAATTGCACGATTTGACTTTTTATTAGAGAATGACGGTAATAGAAATGACTGGGGGAGTCATAGATATTTAACTATGATAATGCTTAATCCGGATGCTGAAATAGAAGCACTTAATAAGAAAATGAGTGATTTAATTCAAATGGAAATTCCTGAAGAAAAAATTGGTATTAAAACTCTGTCCCTGGATAAATTACGGCTTTATACTATTGACGGTAAAAACCAACGAATACAATATGTTCGGCTATTTATTGCTATTGCCATTTTTATTATAATCATTGCTTGTATAAACTTTATGAATCTTTCTACTGCAAGAGCTACCAAAAGAAGTAAAGAAATAGGATTAAGAAAAGTAATGGGTGCCAGTCGGAAGGTGTTAATATATCAGTTTTTATCTGAAGCACTTATATTCACATTTATCTCTATTTTTTTAGCAATGATGTGTGTTGAATTATTCATACCTGTATTTAACCAACTTACCAATAAACAAATTATCATTGATTATTCTGATATAAGGGTTTATGTATACCTAATTATTATGATATTGTTTACAGGCTTATTATCCGGCAGTTACCCGGCCTTTGTAATGTCATCTTTTAAACCTATAACAGCTATCAAAAATGTTATCAATGTTGGAAGCAGAGGAATTATGTTAAGAAAGCTCCTTGTAATATTACAATTTTCAATTTCTATCTTCCTGATAATATCTACTTTATTTATCTTTTTTCAATTAAAACACATCCAAAATAAAAATCTCGGATTTGACAAAGAAAATGTAATCTTTTTCGATGCAAGGAAAAATATCATATCTCATTTTCAAACATTTAAAAATGAACTACTTAAGAATAAAGGGATTATTAACTTATGCAGATCTACACAACTTCCTAATAACATTCAAAACATTTTTAGAAATGTAAAATGGGATGGGATGGAACAGGAAGAGGGCGCTACTTTTGGTGCTGCAACAATTGGGTATGATTATTTTGAAACATTAAAAATGGATATTGTGGAAGGTAGAAGCTTTTCAAGAGAATATGGGAGGGATTCGGTGAATGTAATGTTTAACCAAACAGCCATTGATATGATGGGGTTTGAAAATCCGATTGGTAAAAATTTTGCATTTGATGATGAGAATCCTGGAAAAATTATAGGAGTGGTTAAAGATTTTAATTCCCTGCCGTTAACAGATAAAATTGAACCGGTAATGTTTTTACTTTGGCCAGATTGGTGTAGAGTGATTTTAGTTCGGCTTCAGGAAGATCATTTAAATTCTACAATTTTACACATCGAAAAAATTTATAAAGAATATGTTCCTGATCATCCATTTGACTACCAATTCCTGGATCAAAGTATTGAGCAACAATATCAGTCAGAACAAAAGATCGGTACTTTATCTGCCATATTTTCATTTATAGCCATAATTATTTCATGCCTTGGCTTATTCGGTTTAGCTGCTTATACGGCTGAACAAAAGAAAAAAGAAATAGGGATTCGTAAAGTATTTGGAGCGAATACTTTGGGGATGATTTATAAATTATCCACTTCTTTTACGCTTTGGGTGCTTATATCAAATATTATTGCCTGGCCTGTAGCCTGGTATGTAATGGATAACTGGCTACAAAATTTTGCTTATCAAATACAATTATCTTGGTGGATATTTGCAATTGCAGGAGTTGCATCAATACTCATTGCAATTCTTACCGTTAGTGCACAAACCTTACGCGTAGCTCATAAGAATCCGATTGATATTTTAAGATATGAATAATTAAAATTTGAAAAAAATGATCAAAAACTATTATAAAAGCGGCTTAAAAACCCTGATCAGGAATAAATCATTTTCAATCTTAAATATACTTGGTCTTTCCGTGGGACTAACAGTAGGTATTCTTATTTTCCTATGGGTAGTAGATGAAATGTCATTCGATAATTTTCATCAAAATCATAAACACATTTATCGCCTTGTTCACGAATCTTTCAGTATGGGTGAGAGTAATCATTTTACAAGTTGCCCTCCTACACTTGGTCCCCTGATGAAAGATCGCTACCCTGAAATAGAAAAATTGGCACGATTTAGATCCTTTGGCACTGAGAAAGTAGTATTTAAAGACAAGGCATTTATGGAAAGGTATTTTTATTATGCAGATAAGGAAATACTGGAGATTTTTAGTTTTGATTTTGTTTATGGAAATGTAAGCAATGCATTGGATGATCCATATGGTATTATTATTTCGCTATCATCTGCCAGAAAATTCTTTGGTGATAAAAATCCAATGGGTAAAACAATTATAGTAGATGATCAGGATACCTATAAAATAGCTGGAGTTTTTAATGATTTCCCTAAGAACAGTAATGTAAAATTTGACTTTATTGTTCCGTTCAATTTTCTTAAAGAAATTGGATTTGATGCTGAAAGTTGGCAATCATTTAGCTGGCAAACATTTTTATTGCTTGATAAATCGACAGATATTGAATTGTTTGGAAATAAAATTAAGGGAGTGATAAATGAATTTGTTGATGATGAAAAATATGTATTAAAACTACAAGGGCTTGACGATATACACCTATATAATATTGATGGAAGTGCAGGTAGAATTAAATATGTCAGAATTTTTATCATAATTGGTATTGTAATTATCTTTCTTGCCTGCATTAATTTTATGAATCTTTCAATCGTAAGATCAATAAAACGATCCAGAGAAATTGGTGTTAGAAAGGCTATTGGAGCTATGAAATATCAACTTATAGTCAGTTTTCTTTCCGAGACTTCTATTATGGTTTTCATTGCTTTGATTATTTCGATGTCACTGGTTGAATTACTCAGATCATTCTTTAATGAAATTACAGGTAAAAGTATAAGTCTGGCTTATTTGAATATAGAATTTGTTTTTGCACTTATTCTCATTGCAATTGTTACAGTTCTGTTATCAGGTTTATATCCGGCTTTGATGATGTCGTCTTTTAATCCGATTTCAGCCTTAAAAGGAACGAAAAATGCAAGGGGAACTAAGGGACGAATAAGAAAAATATTGGTGGTCATTCAATTCATTATAACTATTATTTTAATTAGTGGAAGCATTACAGTATATAGGCAATTGAAATACATGAATGAACATGATTTGGGGGTTGCTTCAAAGAATATTATTTATGTTAATATTGATGATAGGCTAAACGCCCAATTCGAAGCTTTCAGGGGTGAGTTGCTTTCCAATCCGAATATTGAAGGCGTTACAAAAACGTTTCAAATGCCCTCATACAATAAATTATCTTCTAATATTTATTGGGATGGACAAGAAGAAGGATATAATTTGCTTGTGAATATAAGCATTGCTGATCACGATTATATAAAAACCTTTGGATTAGAAATTATAGAAGGAAAAAATTTTCTTAAAGGATCTTCCTCTGATTCCTTAAATACTATTGTGAATGAAGAAGCTATAAAGCAAATGAAACTTGAAAATCCTGTTGGAAAAAGTATTACCCTGTGGGGCGAAGGAAAGATCATTGCTGTTGTTAAGGATTATCATTTTATGCCGCTAACAGAAAAGATACAACCTCTGGCGTTAAAAATTAGGGATGGACTTTACCGTCTTGCTGTGATAAGAGTAAATATGGATGAATTGAAGAAAACATTGAAATTTATTGAAGAAAAATATGCAGACTATACAGCAAGTTACCCATTTGATTATCATTTTATGGATGAAGATTTTGATCGGATTTATAGTTTTGAAACCCGTCTTTCAAAAATTTTAAAATATTTTACTGCGCTGGCAATAAGTATTGCCATACTTGGTTTATACGGATTATCGGCATTTATTGCCGAACAAACAACCAAAGAAGTAGGTATTCGAAAGACATTGGGGGCCTCTATTCAAAACTTATTGTTCTCATTTGTGATTGGTTTTTGTAAATGGGTGTTGTTGGCTGCAATTATTGCTATCCCTTTGTCATGGTATATTATGCAAAACTGGTTGTTAAATTTTGCATACAGAATTCATTTAAGCCTTGACATATTTATTTTTTCCGGGCTGATTGCCATTTTTATTGCAGCAGTTACGGTTAGTATTCAGGCTTACCATTCTGCAATTAAAAATCCTTTGGATGCTCTTAAGCATGAATAATTAAAATTTTGGTAATATTATAAAATACAAACAACAAATGAGTAATATTTCCTGATTCGTTTAACGATGTTTACCGTTATAGTATAAATCCCTATATTTGCATAAATGCAAAAACAAAACAAAGCATATCTGTTTGCAATTATAGTAGTACTTTTATGGTCAACTGTTGCTTCTGCTTTTAAAATTTCATTACGTTATCTTGATTTTTTTCAGTTACTGTTTTTTTCCTCATTAGTGTCAATTATAGTCTTATTTTGTTTATTGCTTATTCAGGGCAAAATTCATCTTCTGAAAAAAATAAGTAAGAAAAATATCCTGAGTTCAGCGATACTTGGGTTTTTTAATCCGTTTTTATATTACCTTGTTTTATTAAAAGCATATTCGTTGCTACAGGCTCAGGAAGCAGGCACCTTGAATTATATCTGGCCTATAGTCCTGGTTTTATTGTCTATTCCCCTATTAAAGCAAAAAATCAGTTTACTTAGTTTATTAGCTATACTGATAAGTTTTGCAGGAGTAATAATTATTTCAACTCATGGTAATATATTTTCTTTAAAATTTTCAAATACTTTAGGAGTTTGCCTTGCAGTTGGCAGTGCATTTTTCTGGGCTATCTACTGGATTTTCAGTATAAAAGATAAACGTGAAATAGTTTCAAAGCTGTTCCTGAATTTTGTTTTTGGGTTTATTTATATTTTGATAGTTACATTGATCTTTTCAAAAATAGAATTTCCTGTATTAGAAGGGATTCTTGGTGTTACCTATATAGGATTATTTGAAATGGGAATTACTTTTGTAATCTGGCTGAAAGCACTGAAACTTTCAACAACCACAGCTAAAGTCAGCAATCTTATTTATTTTGCACCATTTCTTTCACTTATTTTTATTCATTTTGCTGTTGGCGAACAAATACGAATTTCAACTGTTGCAGGACTAATTTTTATTATTAGCGGTATTTTGCTTCAACAATTCAGTAATAAATCAAAAATTAACTAAAAATAATTCATTTATCTTTGCAGGTAAATGAACAGGAAAAAAGTAGCATTTAAAACATTTGGCTGTAAGCTGAATTTTTCAGAAACATCAGCAATTTCAAGAGAGTTCGAACATAAGGGATTTGATGTTGTTGATTTCAGGGATAAGGCAGATATTTATGTGATAAATTCCTGCACTGTTACTGCAAATGCTGAAAAGAAATGTAAAGCTGCTATCAGGCAATCAAACAGAAGAAACCCTGACGCAAAAATTGCAGTGATCGGCTGCCTCTCACAACTAATCCCTGATGAATTAAAAAAAATTCATAAAGTGGATTTTGTGCTTGGAAGTAACGAAAAATTTAATCTGCCTGATTACATAAAAAATATTGAAAATTCTGATAAAAATGCTCATAAATATGTTTTTACTAAAAATATCATAGAAAGCTCCGGGTTTATTCCCTCCTACTCTTCCGGTTACAGAACACGTTCGTTTTTAAAGGTTCAGGATGGTTGCGATTATTATTGTTCTTATTGCATAATTCCTTATGCAAGAGGGCGCAGCCGAAGCGATACAATTGCTAATTCAACAAAGCTTGCAAAAGAAATTGCAAAAAAAGGAATTAAAGAAATTGTATTAACAGGGGTTAATATCGGGGATTTTGGGAAAAATAATAATGAAAGCTTTTGTGAACTTATCTGTGAACTTGATAAAATTGAAGGTATTGAGCGATACAGGATTTCATCAATTGAACCCGATTTACTCTATGACGAAATTATTGATTTTGTTGCCGGTTCAAAAAAATTCCTTCCGCATTTTCATATACCGTTGCAATCAGGTTCAAACAAAATTTTAAATTTGATGCACAGAAAATACAACAGGGAATTATTCACAGACAGAGTTAACAAAATTAAACTATTAATGCCTCATTCTTGTATTGCAGCCGATGTAATTGTTGGCTTTCCCGGAGAATTCGATAATGATTTTATTGATACATGTAATTTTATTGAATCTATTGATATAACCTATGTCCATGTGTTTTCATATTCGGAGCGACCAGGTACACTCGCTCAAAAATTACCTGATAAAATTTCGAAAAAAATAATAAAAAGAAGAAGTCGTGAATTGCAAAATTTGTCGGCAAAAAAGAAAAATTATTTTTACCGGCAAAATATAAATCGTAGTTTCAAAGTCTTATTTGAATCGGATATGAATGATGGATTTATGCACGGATTTACAGAAAATTATATTAAAGTTAAAACAAAATACAATTCAAAATTAATTAATCAAATAGTACCGGTTGAATTAAAGAATTTGGATGAGGATGGTGTGTATGTTTTTGATGTTTAATGTAAAATGTCTAATAGCAAATATTATTATTGAATTGTGGGGCATAAGGGAAATAATGGAAATAAGGGAAATAGGGGAAATCCATACAGACGCCCTTCGGTTGTAAGTGAAATAGGGATTTAGCCTTTACACTTTAGCCTTTAAACTTTAGCCTTTAGCCTTTATATCTTTAAGGAATTGATTGATAAACTGATTAGTTACTGTAATTTAATTGATTTCGTAAGAATAAGAAATTGATAATTAAAAATATTATTTTAAAGAATAAAAAATTATTTTCGTTAACAGCTTCTAATAATAATAAATAATCTTATAGATATGTATCCCAAATTAAGTGATATTATTAACGACATT
>CAZREZ010000078.1:0-10340 GCA_964599115.1 uncultured Bacteroidales bacterium | reverse complement strand
ATTTCAGTGGTTTTTGGAGTTGCTCCACTGGAAATAGATTTAACATAATGTATAAGTTTCTGTGGTCTTTTTAGCAAGACTTTATTTTCTATCTCTACTATTTCAGGAATATAATAAAAAGGGTCAAGACGCTTTTCAATCTCACTTTTTCTAGAAAGAAATATTTTGTTTTTATCTACTTTGTCCGATAATCTATAACTATTCATCTTCAGTAAAATATTCGTACAATAAATTATTAGTCAAGTTAATTTATCTCAACAGTGTTTAGAGTTTTTCATATTCTTTGTAAGTTTCATAAAATTGTTTCATTCTCTTCAAAAATTTTAGTTAAATTCATTTTTCTTTCATTTAAATGTGTTCAATAAATTTTTTTAATTCTTTTCCTATCACTTCCAACTCATTATTACCTGTTGCCCTGCCTGTAGCATCATATCCAATATCTTCTGCAATTGCCATAAATATTTGATAATCTGCAAGGATTTTTCGTTTTTCTTCTTGATAGATGTCAGCAAGTTCTTCTTTGAATTCATTTAATTTTTGTGAGTACTTGGCACTTATTCGGTTTTTCCAATCTTTAAAGGCATTGGTTTTTTCAATAGTCTTTTTCTCTGTTTCGCCGGTAATATTCTCAAAACCTGTATGATTTTTCAGGATTTCTTTTTTCTCATCTTCAAATGTTTCTATTTTTTGCTGAAAATTATTTTCAGTTTTAATTTTTTCTTGCAATGATTTTTTTTGATTAGTTATTTTTTCAGCTTGCTCATCTGATAGTTTACGTAAAAATAAAACAGAACTTTTTACACCGGCTCCAGTGTGCATAAAAGCAGTTTGTGGCATAGAAACAACCGCAACAATTCGATACCATTCTTCAATTTGGTTATTAATTTCAATACCAAAAAGATTGTGTTCGGCAAAATCATGCCAATATTTATAATGTTCAATACTTCCTTCATTATAGTATTCACTTGCTTGTGCTCTAACTTTATCAAGTGCATAAAGTAAGAAGCCACCACTGCCGCAAGAGGTATCAAGTACACGGGAATCATTATTAATTGGAAGTACATCAACTATAAATTTTACAATATTTCTTGGTGTAAAAAATTGTCCGAAATCACCTCTGAAATATGACCCCATAAAAGTTTCAAATGCCTTACCTTTACTGTCAAGATCAGTCTTGCTTAGGTTTATACCTTCAAGATAACCGACTACCGTTTTTACCTTTTGCGAAGAAAGACGAATATCATCTCCAAAAACTTCAGGGTCTTTTTTTCTACCTTGTTCGTATACAGACTTAATACGGTTGGATAATTCTTTAATTGTTTCATCAGCAAATGTTTGAAAAAGGTATGGCTCTCCGTTTTTTCTTGGTCTAAATATTTTATTATCTTCATCTATGGTATATATTTCATCCCATATTTTGCAAAAGATGAGTTTGTCCAATTCGTCAAATGCTTGAGAAGGATTCATCTCGCCACCCGCCCAAAGAGAATTATGTGCTTGTTTAAAACGTCTGGTCAGTTCATTTTCTGTAACTTCTTTTAAATCAAAGAACTTTTGCGTGCCATAAGTTGTTTTATCTTCTGTAATATTTGGATCAAAACCACCTTTTGCATATTTATATTTAGCAAGTTTTTTAACTCCATAAGAAGGTATGTCGGGAGCATCTTTACGTTCGTCTTTATCTTTATTAAACTCATAGTATTTATTCTTAATGCTTGATGTTATCCAAATGTATTTAATATTTTTAGGTGTGGCATAAGCATAAGAAAATGCCTGATCTGAGGCTTGTTCAAATTCCTGCTCTGAAACATCTGACTTTTTGCATTCAATAATAATATATGGTTCAAAGCAATCATTATCATTATAAACAATAATATCAGCTTCTCCTCCAGTAGTGCCCATTTTTACTGATACATAATGCCTGATGCGTTTTTCAGAATAACCATAAACAAGCATAAGTTTAAGAAATGTTTCTGTTTGTATTTTTTCTTCAGGGTTTGTATAGTTGCGTTTTTTATTCTGATAAACATAGGTGATGAATTTTTTTTCATCATCAAATTTTATTAGCCCTTTTTCTAATCCTTTTTCAATTAAATTCATTATTTCAAATTTGCAAACCTCTTTTCTAAGGTTTTAATTAATAAATCAAAAATTACTATTCACTAATCGTAATTCACTATTTAATAATCAATTTCATTTCAAATCAGCCAGTGCTTTTTTAATTCTGCTTATAGCTTCAATTATTTGTTTTTTTGAAGTAGCATAAGAAATCCTTACACAATCGGGGTTACCGAAAGCACCACCCGGAACAAGAGCAACGTATACTTTTTCCAAAATATACATGCAAAAATCTTTGCTGTTGTTTATAGTTTTTCCCCCATCGGATTTACCGAAGTAATCACTTATGTCGGGGAATACATAAAAAGCACCGTCAGGGATATTTGCCTTAATACCCGGTATTTCTTTTAAAAGCTCAAGAACTAAATCTCTTCTTTCGTTAAAAGCTTTAAGCATTTTTTTAAGATCTTCTGAATCTGAGGGATTTGTGTCAATGGCTTTTAAAGCTGCAAGTTGTGAGATTGACGATGCACCCGAAGTAAATTGTCCCTGCAAGATATCACATGCTTTGGCAATGAATTTCGGGGCTGCAATATATCCGATCCTCCAGCCTGTCATTGCATAGCCTTTTGAAACTCCATTAACAATAATTACCTGGTCTTTAATAAAATCAAACTGGGCAATGCTTTCATGTGTTCCTTTAAAATTGATATATTCGTAAATTTCATCGGAAATAATAAATATGTTTTTATGTTTTGAGATAACTTTGGCAATGGCTTTTAACTCATCTTTTGAATATACGCTGCCTGTTGGATTACAAGGTGAACTGAATATAAATGCTTTGGTTTTTTCAGTGATTGCTTTTTCAATTTGTACTGGGGTGACTTTAAAATCAGTTTCAATAGTTGTTGTTATTTCAACCATTTTTCCTTCAGCAAGTTTAACTATTTCAGGGTATGAAACCCAGTAAGGAGAAGGAACTATTACTTCGTCGCCAGGGTTAACAATGCTAAGTATTACATTGGCAATGGATTGTTTTGCACCGTTGGAAACTACTATCTGATCCTGTTCATAGTCAAGGTTACAGTCTCTTTTTAGTTTGCCGGCTATGGTTTTACGCAGTTCGGGAAAACCTGAAACCGGCGTATAATGAGTGTAATTGTCATTTATTGCTTTTTTTGCTGCCACTTTAATATGTTCCGGTGTGTTGAAATCGGGCTCGCCAATACTTAATGTTATTACATCATGTCCTTCTGCTTTTAAATTTCTGCTTAACCGGGTCATTTCCAAGGTTGCAGATTCCGATAAATTATTAACCCTGTATGATAAATTATTGTTTTTCATTTTAGAATATATTTAGATGTTTTATAAATTGACCTGCAAAGATATAAAATTAATATCCTGAAATTTATAATCATAATAAATCAAATGAATTAAATTTGTAAATTGCGATTTTTTATTGGTGAATCTAAAATATAAAACAAATGACTGAATTTTTAGAAATTTTAAAGTACATTTTACCATCCTTGGTTTTGCTTGTTGCAGTTTATTTTATGTTAAGAGAGTTTTTTAAAAACAACAGAGAAAGATTCACAGATGAAATAAAACTTGCAAACCAGAAAGTAGTTACTCCGATTCGCTTACAGGCATATGAACGGATAATTTTATTACTTGAAAGGATTTTGCCGGGAAGTATTGTTCTTAGAATTAATCAACCCGATATGACAGCCTTTCAGTTACAAACCGCTTTGATAAAAACTATCAGGGAAGAGTTTGAGCATAATTTATCACAGCAGCTATATGTTTCTTATCAGGCATGGGAGCTGGTTAAAAATGCCAAAGAAGAAATGATAAAACTTGTAAATACTGCTTCAACTAAAGTGGATGATAAAGCAACAGCTACTGACCTTGCAAAAATTATTTTTGAAATATCGCTGGAAAAGAAACACTCTACAGCTGATATTGCAATTGAGTTTGTTAAAAACGAAATCAGGAAGACATTTTAATGATTTCTGATTTATAACTATATATTGGATAGATGTCTGAATCTAAAATTAAAAAAGTTGTGTTTATAGGTACAGGAAACGTAGCTACTCACCTTGCCTGGGAGTTAAAGAAAGCCGGTTTTGATATTATTCAGATTTACGGGAGAACCGATCATAAGGCTAAAGCTCTTGCTGATAAAGTCAAATCATCATATACTTCAAACCTCAGCGATTTGAATATGGAGGGCGACATTTATTTTGTGTCAGTTGTTGATTCAGCATTAAAAGATATTTTAAAAAAAATAAATGTTGGCAATAAATTAATTGTTCATACTTCCGGCTCAACACCAATGGATATTTTGAAAAATTCTTCATCAAATTATGGTGTGTTTTATCCCCTGCAAACATTTTCCAAACATAAAAAACTGGATTTTGAAAATATTCCGGTTTGCCTTGAAGCCAATTCCGATAGAAATTTAAAATTACTTACATCTCTGGCAAGGACCATCTCAAAAAATGTTAAAGATATTAATTCGGAACAAAGAGTGGCAATTCATCTTGCTGCGGTTTTCTCCTGTAATTTTACAAATCATATGTTTGTAATTGCCGAAGAAATTCTAAATAAATATAACATTCCTTTTGATATGATAAAGCCGTTAATACTTGAAACAGCAAAAAAAATTGCAGATAAAAAGCCACATGAAGTCCAGACAGGTCCTGCAAAGCGTGATGACCATGAAACAATTGCAAGGCATTTAAATATGCTTGTTGATGATAAGGAATATATGGAAATTTATAAATTGATTACAGAAAATATTATTAAGCATAAAAATTAAACAGAATAATAAATGACAAATTATAAAGAGATTTTAAAAAACGTTAACACATTTGTTTTTGATTATGACGGTGTATTTACCGATGGAACGGTTATATTGCTGCACAAAGGAGAACCCTTGCGAACAGCAAATGTTAAAGATGGTTACGCAGTGCAACTTGCAGTTAAAAAAGGTTACAGGATAGCTATTATCTCAGGTGGAAAATCCGATTCTATGTATAACAGATTTGCTGCTTTGAAAGTTTCGGATGTATTTATGGGAGTAGATAATAAAGTACAGGTTTTTAAGGATTATTTGGCAAGTAATAATATTAATCCCCAAGATGTAATGTATATGGGTGATGATATTCCGGATTATGAAATTATGTTTGAAGCCGGTGTGCCTACGTGCCCTGCTGATGCCTCTGAAGAAATTAAATCGGTTTCAAAATATATTTCGCATTTTAAAGGTGGCGAAGGATGTGTGAGGGATATTATTGAACAGGTGCTTAAAGTCCAGGGTAAATGGATGAATGATGATGCTTATAAATGGTAGTGGTATGTCAAAGGTCAAATGTCAGATGTATCATGTCAAATGTTTAATTTTATTCTGATTACAAAATACCTAACCCAGATAAACTGTAAGATAAAAGACAAAAGTAAAAAGATAAAAGTTGAACAAAAAATTTTTCATCGGTATGGTTTGTCAATAAAAGAGTATAAAATGTGATGAAAAATATTTTGCTGTTTTGTGTAAAGTTTTGCGAATTAAGCACCTAATACATATGACATTTGACCTTTGACATCATACATTTGACATAGCAGAAGTATGTTTTATTATTACAATGTTTAATTTTAGTATTAATATTTATTAGAATTTTGAACTCTTAAATTTATGACTTTCACAATATCACCATATTTAAAACTCTTGCGGGTTCCTAACCTCGCAATTATTATTTTAACACAATACTTAATTCGTTTTTGTGTAATTAAACCTGTTTTGCAACTTTATGGAGTAAATCTTACATTCGGTGAACCGGATTTTGCTTTGCTGGTTTTGTCAACAATCTTGATAGCAGCAGCAGGATATATTATTAACGATTATTTTGACATACAAATTGATGCTTATAACAAACCCGATAAATTAATTGTCGGTAAAAAGGTAAAAATAGGAACAGCTAAATCAATTTATGCGATTTTAAACGGTATTGCTTTTATAATTGGATTTTATCTTGCAATCAAAGTAAATGCTTTTCAGTTGGGATTTATTTTTGTGATGATAGCAATTATGCTTTGGTATTATTCTGCAAAATATAAACGCCAAATATTTTGGGGCAATCTGGTTGTTGCAATATTATCTGCTTTAGTTTTATTGATAGTCTGGATTTTTGAATTTTTCTCATTACAACTGTCGCCAATAGATTTTATTGATGCTTATCGCAGTATTAAAATTATTAATATAATAATATGGAGTTACAGCTTGTTTGCTTTTATGGTAACATTAATTCGTGAAATGATAAAGGACATCCAGGATATTGAAGGGGATTCAAAATTCGGCTGCAGGACATTAGCTGTTGTATTTGGTGTTAGAGTTACAAAATATATCACAATTACATTAATTATTATTTGTATTCTGATAATGGCGTATAGTCAATATCACCTCTTTATAGAAAATTTTACGATTATTTTTTGGTATTTACTGATAGTTATTCAGCCACTTTTTATTTATTTATTGATAAATGTTATAAGATCAAAAAATAAGGATAATTACCGTTTTTCAAGTAATTTATCAAAAATTATTATGTTAGCAGGGATATTGTCCATGCAGCTTGTGTATATCAGTTTTTAATTTTATGTATCCTGAAAATCTAAATAATAAGCAAATTATTCTTGCTTCCAAATCTCCACGCAGGCAATATCTTTTAAAAGAATTGGGACTGGATTTTAAAGTTATTATTAAAGAAATTAATGAAACCTATCCTGAATACCTCAAACCTGAACAAGTTGCTGTTTATCTATGCGAAAAGAAAGCCAAAGTATTTCATGATAATGAATTAACTGATAATTCTATTATTATTACTGCTGATACTATTGTTTGCCTTGAAGATAAGATTTTGGGCAAACCTGTTGATTATGATGATGCTGTTAATACCCTACTTCAGCTATCGGGTAAAGAACATGCAGTTATTACCGGTGTTTGTCTGAGAGCAAAAAATAAAAACGCATCTTTTTATGCAAAAACCAAAGTGCATTTTAGGCAATTAAGTTTGGAGGAAATTCATTATTATATTGAAAAATACAAACCTTATGATAAAGCAGGAGCTTACGGAATACAGGAATGGATTGGATATATCGGTATTGATAAGATTGATGGTTCGTTTTATAATGTTATGGGATTGCCTGTGCAAAGATTATATGAGGAGTTGCTTAGATTTTAATTCAAAAGAAGGAGCTCAATTTTTTTCGCCATTCTGAGTTACTAATTCCTTTTTCTTTTTAAATCGCAAGTTCGGTTATTAAGTAATTATTTATACTTTTGCATTGCTCCAAAATTTTAAATTTTATAAATGAATAAACCGGTAATATTAGTAACAAATGATGACGGAATAAATGCTCCGGGACTCAGATATTTAATCAATGTAATGCGAACAATTGGAAAGGTGGTTGTTGTGGCGCCTCATAGCACTAAGTCAGGTACTGCTCATTCAATTACCGTCAGATCACCCTTAAGGATTGAAGAGATTATTAAAGAAAAAGATTATGAAGAATATTCCTGCAACGGAACACCGGTGGATTGTGTTAAGCTTGGCGAACAAATTGTTCTCAGGCATAAACCCGATTTGTTGGTTTCGGGAATTAATCATGGCTCAAATGCTTCAATAAATGTGATTTATTCAGGAACAATGGCTGCCGTGTTGGAAGCTTGTATTGATGGAATTCCGTCAATCGGTTTTTCATTGCTTGATTATAGCAGCAAAGCAGATTTTAGCTATTGCAATAAATATGTTAAAATTATTGCAGAAAATGTTATTAAAAACGGATTGCTATCCGGAGTTTGCCTCAATGTGAATATTCCATCGGTTAACGGAGCAGAAATCAAAGGTATTAAAGTATGTCGTCAGGCAAAATCAAAGTGGGTTGAAGAATTTGATGAGCGTAAAGACCCGCGTCAGAAAGACTATTACTGGCTTACCGGAAGATTTGAAAGATTAGAAAACGGTAAAGATACAGATGAATGGGCTTTGGAAAATAATTATGTCTCTGTTGTTCCCGTTCATTTTGATTTTACTGCTCATCATGCAATTGAAGATATTAATAGATGGAAATTAGGCTCTTAAATATGTTAACAATATTCAATAAAATGTTTTTTTCGAATTACGGATTTATAATTCTCGTAACTCGTAATTCGTAACTCGTAATTTTTTTTAAATTTCCTTAACAAGCTATATTTAAATATAAATTAATATAAAAATAACATTTATGCTTAAAAAAGACACAAACCTGCTTGGCGTTTTAATGGGAATATTTTTGCCTGTGATGTTCTATGGTTTTTTGTTTTTAATTAATTTGCTGGTTTTAAGTATTTTTGATTTGAATTTTATAATAAAGCAATCAACACTTCAACTCATAAGCATATTTATCAATCTATTTCCATTACGATATTATTTCGTAAAGTTAAAATACGAGAAAACAGGCAGGGGGATTTTATTGGTTACGTTTATGTATTTGGTTTTTTATTTTTTGGTTTTGTATGATTAGATAATAATATGAAATTTTACATCATAGCCGGAGAAGCTTCTGGTGACTTACATGCATCAAATTTGATAAAAGAGATCAAATTGCTTGAAAAAAATGCTGAATTCAGATGTTGGGGTGGTGACTTAATGAAGGAACAAGGGGCAGAATTAGTTAAGCATTATCGTGACCTTGCTTTTATGGGTTTTGTTGAGGTTGTTTCAAATATCAGGACAATAGCAAAAAATATTTCTTTCTGTAAAAAAGATATTCTTGAATATCGTCCCGATGCCTTGATCCTTGTTGATTACCCCGGCTTTAATCTTAGAATTGCAGAATTTGCTCACAAGAACGACATCAAAGTGTTTTATTACATTTCTCCGCAAGTATGGGCGTGGAAAAGTTCAAGGGTGGAAAAGATAAAAAAGTATGTGGATAAAATGTTCGTTATCCTTCCTTTTGAAAAAGAATTTTACAAGTCACACAACTATGATGTTGAATTTGTCGGACATCCATTATTAGATGTGATTAATAATTTTTCAAAACAGGATAAAAATTCTTTTATCCAAAAAAATAATTTGAACGAAAAGCCTATTATTGCTCTTCTACCCGGAAGCCGGAAACAGGAGATAACAAAAATATTTTCAATAATGCTCGCTATTACACCTGAATTTCAAGATTATCAATTTGTTGTTGGCGCTGCTCCATCTGTTCCTCGTGAATTTTATAAGGAAATTACAGTAGACGCAGATGTTAAAATTTTATATAATCAAACTTATGAATTATTAAGCAATGCTATAGCAGCATTGGTTACATCTGGCACAGCTACTCTTGAGACCGCCTTATTCGAAGTTCCAGAGGTTGTTTGTTATAAGGGAAATTTTATTTCATATCAAATTGCAAAAAGAATTGTTAAAGTGAAATATATCACACTTGTAAATTTAATTATGAATCGCATGGTTGTTAGAGAGTTAATCCAAAATGAGCTTAATCTTGCAAATCTTAGATTGGAATTAAATAAAATACTCCTTGATAAAAGTAATCATAAAAGAATTCTTTCGGATTACAGTTTATTAAAAGAAAAATTAGGAGATACCGGAGCTTCAAGGAAAACGGCTGAGTTGATCCTAAAAAATTTATAAACACTCGAATTATTTATACTAAAACGCATCCATACGGACTTGCTTTACATCGTAAACTTTGCAATTTTCGAACAAGTTAATTGCTTGGTTTTATGCAATTTGAGTGTGGAAAAACTTGCAAACTAGTTTTCGTTCAGTTTAAAATAAAACATTCCATTTCTCTCTTAGTAAATTAGTAAAAATATTGAAATGATAAATATATAATAGTAATATAGAAATGGAATGTTTATGCATATCTCATCTCACTTCACCTTCTGTTGTAACTACAACTCTTTTTATTGACATTTCCCCCTTTTTGATATTAATAAACGACAGATAGAGAATAACGAATGTAAAATGTAAAATAAATGAACTTCTGGCACCAGTTCCCTTTTGTTAGATTGATCATCCCGTTTATTCTTGGAATTATTTCTGCAATTTTTTTAGAGCAGGAAATTCATGTTCCATTGTTTGTTTTTGGGATTCTGTTTATTCTCATTCTGTTAATTGTATTTATTCCCAATATATTTTTCAGCTTTAAATACCGTTGGGTTTTTGGACTGCTTATCTTTGCTTTGCTTTATCTTTCAGGATTTGAGCTTACAGTTCAGAAATTTCAAAAATTCA
>CAZREZ010000077.1:0-10343 GCA_964599115.1 uncultured Bacteroidales bacterium | reverse complement strand
ATCAATGAATTACTTAAAAAATAGCAACCAGTTTTCTTCAATTAGACCAATAATTATATTAATTCTATAGCTATTGATTTAGAAAACAATATATGGTTTGGTACTCCTGCCGGTGTTTCAAAATTTAATGGTGATACAACCTGGACAACATACATAAAAGAAGGTGATCTTGCACTTGTCAATAATAGAGTACGCACTTTGGCTATAGATAATGAAAATAATAAATGGTTCGGAACTGAATTCGGAATTTCTAAGTTTAATGATATAAACTGGATTACTTATATTTCGGTTGTAAATCCTCTTGCTGATTATATTTTTACAATATTTATTGATTCAAAACAAAATATTTGGTTTGGCACACTTGCAGGTGTTTGTATGTTTGATGGTGATAATTGGTATGCTCATACTATGAGTTCAGGTTTGGTTTTCGATCAAGTTCATGCAATTGCTGAAGATATGGAAGGTAATATGTGGTTTGGCACTTTGTATGGAGTTTCAAAATTTAATGGAACTAACTGGATAACTTTTACAAGAGAAAACGGATTAGCCGAAAATTATGTAACATCTATTGCGGTTGATGCACAAGATAATATTTGGTTTGGCACTATCGGGGGAGGTATCTCAAAACTTCATAAGCTTAAATGATTGTTTTAAAGAAACCGAACCGAAAACAACAGTTAAAAAGTATTTTATTGATGGAGATGTGCATTTTAATGCAGCAGGGCATAAAATGGTTGCTGATGAGTTGCTGAATTACTTAAAATAATTGTTTGGCAGGAAATATGTTGCCCTCTTTATTGGTATCATCAAAGGAATTAACAACTTTCTAATTTTTATAACAAAGGAAAACAGCAAATTAAGAAACAATCAGCTATAGTAATATAAATGACATGGTCATTTATATATACGTTGTGTTTAATCAGTGACTGTCTATAAAGTCAAACAAATTTTTAAATGAAGCACCAAATAACAAAAAACAAAAAACAAATAAATTCCAAAAATCAATGATCAAAAAATCAAACAGCTTGAAATTGTTTTGGTTATTGAGTTTTTGAACATTGTGATTTATTTGAAATTTGGTGCTTTTCATTTGTGATTTTTAATATTTATTTAAAATCTCAAATAAAGTATTAGTAAAACGTAAAAGATTAATTAAAAATATAAGAATTGGTTACGGTTGTTATGCTGATTATCATGAAAGCTTGATTCTTGATGATTATGAAATTATTGAATAAACTTTACAAAACTAGATATTCATACAGGCACAATAATTGAAGCTGAAATAGTTTTTGGAGAATTATAGAGAAATGGGGGGATAAAGGGAATAAGGGAAATATAGAAAATAAAGGAAATACCTTTATACCAATATTCCCCATATAACATTATTTTCCATATACTTTTATATCCCCACAACGGAAGGACATTAGAAAACATGGGTTAATTAGCAAACTGATTTATTGATTTTTACGATATTATTTTGTATTATTGCAATATCAAATCTAAAAACTCTCTTATCATGAAAAAATCTAAACTTTTATTGCTATCAGTAATTTTCGCATTTTCGTTTGTAACAGTTCCGGTTAATGCACAAATCGAAATCGAAAAACCTCAGATTCCTAACATTTTTCCGGAAATTGAAATGCCGGATTTTGAATTCTCTGAGGGAATTTATGTAATTGACACGGTGATAACATATAATGACTATTGGAATAATAGATATTCGTACTCATATAATGATGCAGGGAAAATGATTATGAATTCCGTGGAAAAATTTGTTGATAATAATTGGGAATATCTTTCACGTAGTACAAATACTTTTGACGAAAACGACAAATTGTTATATACAATAGATGAGGATTGGGAGGAAAACAACTGGGTTAATGCCAATAAAAGGTCATTAATCTATGATGAAAATGATAATATTTTATGGATATATAAATCTTTCTGGAATATAACTGAATGGAAAGATACAGAAAGATATTCTTATACTTATAATGAAGACGGTAATATGTTAACCTATACATTTGAGAAATTTATAAATGGGGAATGGCAAATTGATCGTCAGGTTTTTTATTCTTATGATGAAAATGGATTTTATAATTCAATTACTTTTCTAGTATTTCAGGGGGGCAATATAGTTGATAAACAAAGAGGTACATATTTATATGATAATAATGGAAATTTACTTATTTATACCGCGGAAACTTGGGATAATGGTTTGTGGGAGCTTTCCATAAAATATACAATGACCTATAATGAGCAAGGAAATGAACTATCGTGTAAATCTGAAACGTACTTTACCGGACAATGGGAAAATTATAGTTTAGACACAAAAACTTATGATGAAAACGAAAATTGCTTAACAAGAGAGCAAGCATTATGGGAAGATAATGATTGGCAAATAGGTTCTCGGTATTCCTATACTTATGATGAAAATAATAATCAATTGTCTTCGGTTAGCGAATTTTATATAGACGGTACATGGGTATTTCAAAATAGTCATAATTTTTATTATTCACCGGAAGGATATCTTCTTACGTATAGTTCTTTTGAGTGGATTAATGAAGAATGGGTAGGAGTTTTTAAGCGTGAATATGAAAATGATGATTTTGGAAATACCATAGCTGTTGATAGTTATAAATGGATTGATGGCAGTTGGGTCTCTAAATCTGATCATGTAACTATTCGTTATAACGACGGAAATAGTATGAGAGCTTTTAGTGGATATAGAGTAGAAGTGCATTATGGCACTCTTTCCGGTATAGATGAAATTTCAAATAATGTTTTTTTAGACATTTATTGTAGCCCTAATCCTGCCAATAATTATTCTATTGTAAATATTAATTTATCAGATAATATTAATACTGATATTAGTTTGTATGATATTCGCGGAAACAAATTGGTAGATATTTTCAAAGGTAAGCTGCAGAAAGGAGAGCATCAATTTAATATAAATCTCATTGATTTATCAGCTGGAATATATTTTGTGAAATTAACTTCAGGAAAATCCTCAGAAACTTTAAAGGTAGTGCATACAAGATAGTTGTTTGCAAGCAGAAAAAGTAACATTTATAGAAAGAGACAAAACTGTTTGGCTTACGCAAAAACTAATGGCTGAATTGTTTCAAACTACTGTTCGTAATATAAATATGCACATAAAAACATTTTTAAAGAAGGTGCAAGAGAAGTTAAAAGAAAGCAAATATTTTATAATCTCGATACTATTATATCTGTTGGTTACCGTATAAAATCTCACGTTGCAACAAAATTTAGACAATGGGCAACACAACATATTCGTGAATTTATTGTAAAAGGTTTTGTATTGGACGATGAACGATTGGGTTAAAAAATTGGATGGTTTTATAAGTTTAAACGACCGAAATATTTTACAAAATGCAGGAACAATTTCGCACGAATTAGCAAAGGAAAATGCTGAAAATGAATATAAGAAATTCCAACAGAAACAACAAAAATCTATCAAAGAAAATGATTTTGAAAAAGTGATTAATAAACTTGAAAAGAAAATCAGACCGATTCAATCAGACAATGGCGAAAAAAAAGACACGTACAAAAGTTCCAACTAAGACAGACGGTGAATTGGTTTTTAAATCTAATTTTCAATGTTGCGTTTGTCAGAAAAAAACAGAGAACAAGCAATTGAAATTGCAAAGGTGTGTGTTCATATCGGAGACAATATCGCATATGACGCTTTCATTCACATAGACAATTTAGTTTGAAAGACTATTGCAATAAAACCCGCTCTGCCTATAGCCTAAACCGTTCTTATAGTGTTTGCAAAAAAATTCTAGTAGCCCCGACAAGAATTGAACTTGTATCTAGAGTTTAGGAAACTCCTATTCTATCCATTGAACTACGGGGCCAAATTCAAAACTCAGCTATTTCTTTTATTTAATTGAAATCAAATCGCAAAATTAGTGATTTTATTTAATTTCACTTCCGTTATTAAAATCTTCTGTCGGAGAAACAAAGCATAGCTTTCCTTCACTGTTTTCAGCCATTAATATCATCCCATTCGATTCAATTCCTCTAAGTTTTCTGGGTGTAAGATTTACTAAAATGCTTATTTTTTGTCCGATAATATCTTCAGGTTTATAATATTCCGCTATTCCCGAAACAATAACTCTTTTATCAACACCTGTATCAATTTTGAGCTTTAAGAGTTTTTTGGTTTTCGGAACTTTTTCAGCTTCAATAATAGTTCCTGTTCTGATATCTAATTTTACAAAATCGTCAAATTCAATATTTTCTTTGGCAGGATTAATTTGATTTTTTTCTTCTTCATTACTTTTTTTTGTATTAAGTAATTTCTGTATTTGAGCATTAATTTCAGTGTCTTCAATTTTTTCAAATAAATAAGTCGGTTTATTAAGTTGATGCCCGGAAGCAAGAATATCCGGTTTTCCGGCATCTTTCCACTTTAATACAGAAATATTCAATATTTTAATTAATTTATTTGATGTAAAAGGCAGAAACGGCTCAGCGAGAATGGATAAATTAGCACAAATCTGTAAAGAAATATTAAGAATTGTTTTAACTCTTTCCTTATTGGATTTTATTTGTTTCCATGGTTCGGAATCTGTTAGGTATTTATTTCCAATACGTGCTAAATTCATCATTTCATTAAGAGCTTCCCTGAAACGGTAATTTTCAATGCTTTTACCAATTTTTTCAGGATAAGCTTTTATTTCCATTAAAACAGTTTTGTCAAGTTCTGTTAATTCCCCGATTTCAGGAACCAAACCATTAAAATATTTATGTGTTAAAACAATAGTACGATTCACAAAATTCCCGAATATCGCTAAAAGTTCATTATTATTTTTTGCCTGAAAATCCTTCCATGTAAAGTCATTATCCTTTGTTTCCGGAGCATTTGAACAAAGGACATATCTCAACACATCCTGTTTATCAGGAAATTCATCAAGGTATTCATGCAACCATACTGCCCAGTTTCTTGATGTTGAAATTTTATTGCCCTCAAGGTTCAGAAATTCATTTGCAGGAACATTATCAGGTACAATGTATGTGCCTTCATTTTTTAAAATTGAAGGAAATATAATACAATGAAATACAATATTGTCTTTACCGATAAAATGCACAAGTTTTGTTTCTTTATCTTTCCAATATGGCTCCCAGTTTTTATTATTTTCCTGAGCCCATTCTTTAGTGGCTGAAATATAGCCTATTGGTGCATCAAACCAAACATACAAAACTTTTCCTTCAGCACCTTCAACAGGTACTTTAACTCCCCAATCAAGGTCGCGTGTAACTGCTCTTGGTTTAAGCCCATGATTGATCCATGATTTACACTGCCCGTAAACATTAGTTTTCCAATCATTTTTATGGCCCTCAAGAATCCATTCCCTAAGCCATGGTGTATATTTATCGAGTGGGAGATACCAGTGCTTTGTTTCTTTTTTCACCGGAACATTTCCGCTAAGTAAGGATTTAGGATTAATAAGCTCATTTGGGCTGAGAGATGTACCGCAATTTTCACATTGGTCTCCATAAGCTTTTTCATATCCGCAGTGAGGACATGTTCCTGATATATAACGATCAGCCAGAAAGTGCTGTGTTTCTTCATCATAATATTGAAGAGATGTTTGTTCAATAAATTCATTTTTTTCATATAATGTCCTGAAAATATCTGCTGCAGTTTCATGATGGATTTTATTTGATGTTCTGGAATAAATATCAAAGGAAATTCCAAATCGTTCAAAAGATTCCTTTATTATTTTATGATACTTGTCAACAATCTCTTGTGGTGTAATTCCCTGCTCACGCGCTTTAATTGTTATAGGCACTCCATGCTCATCAGAGCCACCGATAAAAATTACATCCTCGCCTTTTGATCTTAAATAACGAGCATAAATATCTGCAGGTATGTAAACTCCTGCCAAATGCCCAATATGGAGAGGTCCGTTAGCATAAGGTAAAGCAGATGTAACAGTATATCTTTTATATTTTTCTCTGGTGTTTTTCATATTTGAAATATTTCTCGTAATTTCGGCAAAGTTAAATATTTGTTTCTAAATGAAAACTCCCAGCTATATAAAAAGAGGCGAAAAAATTGGAATTGTTTCAACTGCACGTAGAATCTCTGAAGAAAAAATATATCCAGCAGTCAAAATATTTAAAGAATGGGGATTAGAAGTAGTTTTAGGAAAGCATTTATTTGAAGAATACAATCAATTTGCTGGAACAGATGAACAAAGAACTTCCGACTTTCAACAAATGTTAGATGAAAATTCTGTTAAAGCTATTATCTGTGCCAGAGGTGGCTATGGAACAGTTAGAATTATTGACAAGCTGAATTTTTCAAATTTCATTAAAAAACCAAAATGGATTGCCGGTTATAGCGATGTTACAGTGCTGCATTCACATATTCATTCAAACTTCGGAATAGAAACCCTGCATTCAACTATGCCATTAAATTTTTCTGAAAATAAATTTTCTGAAGAATCTTTAGAATCATTCAGAAAAGCATTATTCGGTGAAAAAATCACTTATTCATTAAAAACCTCATCTCTTTCGCGAAAAGGAAAAGCAGAAGGAATATTAGTCGGAGGTAATTTGTCAATTTTATATAGTTTGATCGGAACCAGATCAGATATTAATACAAATGGCAAAATTCTCTTTATTGAAGATTTAGATGAATATCTTTATCATATTGACCGTATGATGATGAATCTTAAAAGAGCCGGTAAATTAAAAAATCTGGCAGGTTTGATTGTTGGTGGAATGAGTGAAATGAATGACAATAAAATTCCTTTCGGAAAAACAGCAAATAAAATTATTGCCGAAACCGTTGCAGAATATAACTATCCTGTTTGTTTTGATTTTCCAGCCGGTCACAAAAATGATAATAGGGTATTAATACTGGGAAGGGAAATTAAATTTAATGTTGAAAAAAATGTTGAGGTTAAATTTAAGTAGCTGATTCAGTATTTTTACAGGTAATTAATTAACATTTTGTTATATGGCTGAACATAATGAATTAGGAGAAAAAGGCGAAGAGCTTGCAAGAAATTTTTTAAGAGAAAAAGGATACAAAATAATTGAAACAAACTGGAGGTTTGGTAAAGATGAAATTGATATTATTGCCATTGACAATGATTATCTCGTTATTGTTGAAGTGAAAACCAGAAGGTCAAATTATTTCTGTGAGCCGGAATTTGCAGTTAACAAGAAGAAACAAAGTTTTTTAATACGAGCTGCTCAAGCTTATATTATAAAAAAGGATATTGATCTTGAAGCACGCTTCGACATAGTTTCTATCATTATTACTTCTCAAAAAACACATATTAATCATATTGACTTTGCATTTTATCCCACATTATAGAATAAACATTTTTATTTAACATAAATTTATATCTTTACGCTGAAAAAATAAATATGCAAAACAAAAATTAAATGGATTACAAAAAATGTCCGGTTAAAGCCATCCGTCAAAAATTGAATTTTGACCCGGATGAATCAAGGGTTATCACAAAACTTTTCGGATTAGAAAAGTTTAGAATTTATAAAGTATTTGAAAGAATTTTGAACTTAAACGACTCTGAGATTAAAAACATACTTGAAAATGTTATTAAAAACTTTGAGCATAGGCACATGAATATTCAAAGAATTTTCAAGGATAATTTTGATAAAATTAACAGTCAACTTGATGTAACAATATATTATGATCTGCCATTATATAAAAAATTGCTAATTGGCTCATATTTTACCCTTGAATATTCTATCGAATCTGCTGCTTTGTTTAATCCGTCAATAGTTCCACATCCTAATCAGGGAAATTTAGATGAAGGTGAATTAAGAGCAATTATCAGCTTCAGGGCTGTAGGTGAAGGGCACATGTCATCTATAGTATTCAGGGGCGGTATTCTCAGTAAAAACGGGGATATTAAAATGGATGAAAACAGTCATCTCGTAGAAATGGCTAAAGTTATTCCGGATGCAACATATTTTAAAAAGGATTTTGTTTTAAAACTTCAGGACCTGGGGAAATATGAAATAGTTAAGAAAATATTAGATGACCTGTTAGATGAGTTCACTTTTGATGAGTTAGATAAAAGCATAAAAAAATTCAGAAAAGAAAACCCGCAAACTGTAGATCATGACCGGGCAATAGAAACATTGTATTGGCTTGAAAGGTCAAATTACGAAATGGAGTTCAATAGTAACATCCATTTGACAGAAAGAGTAATTTTCCCAAGATCAACAACAGATATTAAAGCTATAGAAGATGCCCGTTTTGTATATTTTACAGAAAAAGACGGATCAAAAAAATATTATGCTACATACACAGCATACAATGGATTCAGTATTTTACCACAATTGATTGAAACAAGAGATTTTTACAGATTCAGAATTTCAACATTATTAGGTGCGGGGTCGCAAAACAAAGGTATGGCATTATTCCCTGAAAAAATTAATGGCGAATATGCCATGATATCACGAAATGATAGTGAGAATATGTTTATTATGTTTTCTGATAATATTCATTACTGGGATAATCCAAAATTGTTCAGAGAGCCAAAATATCCCTGGCAATTTATGCAAATCGGGAATAGCGGTTCGCCTTTAAAAACCGAAAAAGGATGGTTATTATTAACTCATGGTGTCGGACCTGTAAGAATTTATGCAATAGGTGCTATATTATTAGACCTTGAAGATCCGACAAAAATTATCGGTGAAATTAAAAATCCTATCTTAATACCCGAAGAAAAAGAAAGAAACGGATATGTTCCTAACGTAGTATATTCATGCGGAGGTATAATTCATAATGATTATTTAGTCCTTCCGTATGCTATGTCGGATTCCCACTCAGGAATTGTAAAATTTAAAATCAAAGATATTTTAGATAAAATTAAACCGGTAAGCTGACAATATATTATCAATCTAATTTGTATCCAGTTTAATGAACTTTTCAATTTCAACAACACCTGTTTTGTCTATAAGTACAATTATATATATTCCTTCATTTAGACTTGAAATTTCAATTTGAATTGTTTCAAGATTTGAAATTGTAGAATTTCTTATTACACATCTTCCAAAAGTATCAAATACTAAAATATTTTCAACTTTCCGTTTAGTTTTAACAGTTAATAAATCGCTTGAGGGGTTCGGATAAATATTAACAAATTGATAGTTTGATAATACATCTTGATGAATGCCATGGTTAGTTATGTTAACTGAAATTCCTGATTCATTATATCCACACAATCCGTTACCCCATGTAGAGATCCACTTCGTACTGTCTTGAGCAACTACTATTTCTGAAATTTTGGTACCACTTAATCCAGAATTATTTGGAGTAAAAGTAATCCAATTATTTCCGTCAAACTTAACTAAACCAAGTTTGTACAAACTAAGCCAAACATTTTCTTCAAAATCTGTTTGAATAACTTCAATTCTGTTTATAGGAATATCCGAATTTGTAGTATCATAAATTAACCAATCCTGCCCATCAAATCGAAATAAACCCTTTTCTTCTGTTGCTATCCATTTTACTCCATTGTAGTCAACATTAATGTCTTTTATTGTATATGCCGGAAGAGGTGAATTAGAAGTATCATATTTAATCCAGTCCTGCCCGTTATAACAAAGAATGGCTCCTTCGTAATACCATCCTTCTCCTCCAATACTTATCCAAACAATGCTATCTTCCTCAAATGATATTCCTGTATAATCATTAAAAGGTATAATGGAATTCTGTGGATTAAATATTGTCCAGTTGCATCCGTCAATTCTTAGCAAGCCACCTTCCCCTCCTGTACTATTATTAACTCCAACCCAAACTATTCCATTTTTTTGAATTTCTAACTCACTAATTCCTCCACTGGGAAGATTCGAATTATTAGAATCAAAATATTCCCATATTTCATTTTCAAACCGGACAAGTGAATTACCACTTGTAATCCAAATTACTCCATTATCAGCTTCCTCAACAAAACTAACATCATAAATAGGAATAGTTGAGTTTGATGTATCATAATGTATCCAATCAACCCCGTCAAAAATACTTAATCCTATTCCACCTACAAGTAATACATTATTGATACCTGTTTCAACATCAAATAAATAATTAGCACTAATTCCATTTGTTGCTAGGTCGGGTATTTCCCAATTAATTCCATCATATTTAAGTATTCCCTTGTTACAACCAAACCATTTTATATTATTGTCAATACAAATATCATTACACCATCCAATATATTGACTATTTGCAGTATGATGAATAATCCAATTTTCATCATCAAATTCAAATATCCCTAAGCTTGCAATCCATTTTGTTGAATTGCTGTCAACAGCAATATCATATA